>NZ_JBEYFP010000320.1:0-6653 GCF_040634455.1 Kitasatospora sp. NPDC007106 | reverse complement strand
GGCTGCCCGCCGTGCGCCGCGGCCGCGGTGGCGGCGACGCCCCGCCGGCTACCCGGGCGGGGTCAGCCCGGGTAGCCGAACGAGGCGGCCGGGTGCCCCTGCAGCGCGATCTCACGCCACTGGTTGCCCTGCAGCCGGAAGATCCGGTGGTCGCTGGAGTACGCGATGACGGGCGGCACGCTCTCGCCGGCCCGGCTCTCCGACGCGGACACGGTGGTCATCGACTCGCCGCCCTGCAGCGGGGAGTCGGCGGCCTGCGAGCCGTCGGTGCCTACGTAGTTCAGTAGCTGCAGCTTGCCCTGCTCCTTGCCGAGCACCAGCAGCTGGTCGGTGTCCGCCCAGGACACCGAGGCGACGTCGGTCAGCAGCGGCGCGACCGGCCGCAGCCCGGTGACCCGCACCCGCGGCGAGCCGGCCGTGCCCTCGTGCACCACCAGGCCGATCTGCAGCGAGCGCCGGCCGGCGCCGTCCTTCAGCACCAGGGCGATCCGGGTGCCGTCGGAGGAGATCCGCGCGTCCTGGACGGTGCGGTCGGCGAGGCCGTCGACCTGGGCGGCGACGGACTTGCGTCCGCGCACCATGTACAGCTGCGGCGCGGCCGGGTCGCGGTCGACCACCCAGAGGTTCTGCCGGCCGTCCCAGCTGGGCGAGGCCAGGCCCTGGCCGGGCTGGATTCCGCGGCTGCTGACCACCGCGCCGCCGAGCTGGTCGCCGTCGCCGAAGCCGGTGACGAACAGCGAGCGGCCGTCGGCGCCGATCGCGGCGGCGCCGGAGCCGTCGCGGCGGACGGCGACCTCGCCGATCCTCGGCTGGCCCTGCTGCGCGGCCTGGCCGAGCGGCCCGGCGACCGGCCGGCCCGGCCCGTCGCCCTGGAGCAGCAGCACCTGCCCGGTGTCGAGCTGGTAGTACGGCGAGGCCCCGGCGGAGCCGGCCAGGCGGCCGGGGGCGGAGTCGGCGGCCTCGGCGGCCGTCACCGAGCAGCCGCCCTTGCCGCCGGACAGGTCGACCCGGTCCAGCTGGGCCTTGCCCTGCTGGTCGGCGAGGGTGTGGAAGAGCTGGGTGGCCATCTGCTTGCAGGTGCTCTGCCGGCCGCCGAAGTCGGCGACGTCGACCCGCACCGCGGCGGCCCGGTTGTCGTTGACGGACACCGCGCCCTCGATGTGCACGCCCTCGAAGGCCGAGTAGACGGCCGGGGCGAGCCACTGCGAGGGGCCGGCCGCGAGCGCCTTGGCGGCGGCGGTCAGCGGGTCGGTGCGGCGGCGCAGGTAGATCGGGTCCGGCACCATCACGGGCGGCGTGGCACCGTCCGCCGAGGGGTCGGAGGAGACGTAGAAGTACCGGTGGACGGCCCGGTAGGAGTTGCGGAAGTTCGTCTGGTCGACGATCAGGCCGTCCGGCAGCCGGTCGATCCGCCACTCGCCCTTGTCCGGGCCCTCGGTCTCCTTCACGAAGGTGAACTGCTGCCGGTACGCCTCGTCGGTGACCACCCGGTAGGAGTGGTCCTCGTCGAGTTCGGCGACCTTGCTGCCGCTCACCGTGATGGTGGTGGTCTCCGCGGCGGCCACCGTCTGGTCGCGGTGCGGGGTGGCGGCGAGCACGGCGACGCCGGCCTGCGGGTTCCAGCGCTTGCCGGCCGAGGCGGTCAGGTACTTGAGCGCCGTCTCGTAGTCCTTGGCCTCGTCGGCGCCGGACGCGGCCAGGAAGCCGGCCAGCAGGTCTCGCGGGTCCTCGCCCTTGTGCGGCGGCACCGGGAAGACCCGGACCTGGAGGTTCTCCGCGCCGGAGCCCTGCGGGATCTCGACCCGCTCGGGCGGGCCGTCCGACGGCATCGCGGCGCAGCCCGCGGCGAGCAGCACCGCGAGGGCGGCGCAGACGGCCCTGGCGGAGCGCAGGTCAGCCCTCACGCTGGTCGTCGTCCTTCGCACGCTGCGGCCTCCGGGTGTCGGCGTTGTCCGGGCCTTCCTGGGGCGGGAGCGCCGGACGTCCGGGCCCGCGGTCGACGACGACCTGGGCCCCGGTGGCACCGTATCCCGCGGCCACGGTGCGGACGTCCGAGGGGTCGGCGACGGGGGCGGCCTGCGGCCGGCCCAGCCCGGGGCCGAGCGAGAGCACGCCGCCGAGGCCGCTGCCGAAGCCGGCCTGGCCGCCCTCGGGGGTCTCCGGACCGTCCTGGTCGGCGGCTTCGGTCGCGGTGACCGCGGTCGCGCCGCCGGGGCGGACGGCCCGCCGGTAGGGCGCGCCGGGCGAGGCGAGGCCGCGGTTGTGCCGGGAGTCCTCGGGCTCCAGCCGGAACGGCGCCCGGCTGATGTCGCCGCCGCGGGTGCGCGGCAGGGTGAGGCGGAAGTGCGAGCCGCCGCCCGGTTCGCCCCAGGCCTGCAGCCAGCCGCCGTGCAGGTGGGCGTCCTCGACGGCGATGGACAGGCCGAGGCCGGTGCCGCCGGTGGTGCGCACCCGGGACGGGTCGGCGCGCCAGAACCGGTGGAACACCCGGGAGGCCTCGCCGGGCTTGAGGCCGATGCCGTAGTCGCGGACGCCGACGGCGACCGCGCCCTCGCCGGTGCCGAGCCGGACGACGACGTCGCGGCCCTCACCGTGCTCCAGCGCGTTGACCACCAGGTTGCGCAGGATGCGCTCGATCCGGCGGGAGTCGACCTCGGCGACGACGGGCTTCTCGGCGCCGCGGACGATCACCGCGCTGCCCTTGGCCTGGGCGAGCGGGTCGGCCGCCTCGACCACCCGGGTCACGATCTCGCGCAGGTCGACCGGCTCGGCGTCCAGGATCGCGGCGCCGGCGTCGAAGCGGCTGATCTCCAGGAGGTCGGCGAGCAGCGACTCGAAGCGGTCCAGCTGGTCCTGCAGCAGTTCGGCGGAGCGGGCGGCCATCGGGTCGAGGTCGTCGCGGCTGTCGTAGATGAGGTCGGCGGCCATCCGCACGGTGGTGAGCGGGGTGCGCAGCTCGTGCGAGACGTCGGAGACGAAGCGGCGCTGGACCCGGGAGAGCTCCTCCAGCTGCCGGATCTGCGCCTGCAGGGCGTTGGCCATCCGGTTGAAGGACTCGCCGAGGCGGGCGATGTCGTCCGTGCCGGTGACCTTCATCCGCTCCTCCAGGTGGCCCGCGGCGAGCCTGGCGGAGATCCCGGCGGCCATCCGGACGGGCGTCACGACCTGGCGGACGACCAGCCAGGCGATGCCGCCGAGCAGGATGACCACGAAGACGCCGGCGGTCGCCAGGGTGCCGGTGACCAGGCCGAGGGTCTTGGTCTCCTGGCCGAAGGAGAAGACGTAGTAGAGCTGGTACGGGGTGCCGTCGGGGCCGGTGAACTGCTTGCCGATGACGAGCCCGGGCTCGTTGTACGAGGGGCTGCCGTCGTCGGTGGAGCGCTGGATCTCGGTGGTCTGCTGGTGCGGGGTGCCGGGCTCCGCGGCGACCTCGTCGCGCAGGTCCTGGCTGATCGAGTCCGGGACGATGTTGCCGGAGTACCAGGCGCCGCGCAGGGCGGCGCTGGGGGCGCTCTCCTGCTGGCCGGTGGAGGGCACCAGGGCGATCACCGAGTAGACGCCGGTGCCGCCGCTGGCGAGGTCGGAGACCTGCTTGATCAGCCAGGTGCCGACCTCGTCCCGCGAGGGGTCGCTGCCGGTGCTGCCGGCCTTGGCCTGCAGGTTGATGGCCTCGTTGATCTTGTCCTGCTCGATCTGGAAGCCGCCGAGCGCCTGGCCCTGGGCCGCGTGCTTCTTGGTGTCCAGCAGGCCGGTGCGCACCTGGGCGACCACGACCACGCCGAGCACCAGCACGACGACGACGGAGAGCAGCAGCGTGGCGGCGACCACGCGCAGCTGGATGGAGCGGCGGTACAGCGCCGTCAGGCGCCGCACCGGCCGCCGGAACTGACGGATCACCTGGGCGAAGAAGGCGGCCGGGCCGCGGCGGCGCCGCCGGCCCTCCGTGGTCGAACTCAGCACGCTTCCGCGCACAGCAGCCTCCCCGCCGGCATCGGTGCCCGACGGGGAGTCGTCAGCCTGGTACTGCACCACTTAGCTGGGCCCCGCCTTGTAGCCGACGCCACGCACGGTGACCACGATCTCCGGACGCTCCGGGTCCTTCTCGATCTTGGACCGCAGCCGCTGGACGTGCACGTTCACCAGCCGGGTGTCCGCGGCGTGCCGGTAGCCCCAGACCTGCTCCAGCAGCACCTCGCGGGTGAACACCTGCCAGGGCTTGCGGGCTAGCGCGACCAGCAGGTCGAACTCCAGCGGGGTCAGCGGGATGCCGCGGCCCTCGCGCTTGACCGAGTGGCCGGCCACGTCGATGACGAGGTCGCCGATGGTCAGCTGCTCGGGGGTGGGCTCCTCGGCGCGGCGCAGCCGCGCGCGCACCCGGGCCACCAGCTCCTTGGGCTTGAACGGCTTGGTGACGTAGTCGTCGGCGCCGGACTCCAGGCCGACCACGATGTCCACCGTGTCCGTCTTCGCCGTCAGCATCACGATCGGGATGCCGGACTCGGAGCGGATCTGGCGGCAGACGTCGATGCCGTCCCGGCCTGGCAGCATCAGGTCGAGCAGCACGAGGTCGGGCTTGGTCTCCCGGAACGCGGCTAGCGCCTTGTCCCCGTCGGCGACGAAAAACGGTTCAAAACCTTCACCACGCAGCACGATGCCGAGCATCTCGGCCAGTGCGGTGTCGTCATCGACGACGAGAACGCGTCCCTTCATGACTCCATCTTCTCATTACCCGATTGTGACCTGCCCCACAGCCCGGTCCGGGGCCCTCCCCGGGTGCTCCCGCGGCCCGGCGGGGCACCGCCGGACGGCGGGCCGGGGCCGTGCGCACCGACCGTTGTCGATCAGCAACGGGATACCCCTGGGGCCGTTGCCGCCACCATGGCACGATGGGCGGCGCAGCAGCGGAATCCGGCCGTACGCCGTACCCGGTCCGACCGACCCGGACGTCCGGGCCCGGGGCCACGAAGCCCGCGGACCGTAGGACAAGGAGCCTTGATGACCGACACCCCGGGCTGGGCATCGCCCGGTTCGCCCGAACCGCCCCGTGACGACGTCCGGCCGCCGGCCGGTCCACCGTCCGGCGCCGTCGGCGACGCCGCGGGCGGTCCCGGTCCGTACGGCGGAGCGTACGGCAGCATTCCCCACCAGGGCCAGAGCGGTGACGCACCCGGTCCGGGCCACTACGGCGCCGCTCCCGGCGGCCCGGGCCCGTACGGCGGCGCACCGGGCCCCTACGGCGGCGGCCCGGGCCAGTACGGCGGCTGGGGCGCCCCGCTGAGCCCCAAGCCCGGCGTCGTCCCGCTGCGTCCGCTCGGCGTCGGCGAGATCCTCGACGGCGCGGTCACCACGGTGCGCAGGCACTGGCGCACCGCCCTCGGCCTCTCGCTCGGGCTGGCCGCCCTGCAGCAGCTGCTGTCGGCCCTCGGCCAGTTCTGGGCCTACGAGCAGCCCGGCGACCTCACCGAGGTCGTGGCGCTGCTCGCCCCGGTGCCGCTGGAGGTGCTGGTCGGCGTCGTCGCGATCGGCATGCTGACCATGGTGGTGAGCAAGGCCGTGCTGGGGCAGCCGGTGACCCTGCGGGAGGCCTGGCAGACCGCCCGGCCGCGGCTCGCGGCACTGACCGGCCTCACCCTGCTGACCGGGCTGATCGCCGCCGCACCGTTCGTCCCGGGCTTCGCACTGCTGGTGGCGGGGATCGTCGACGACGTCAACGAACCGCTGCTCGGGCTCGGCCTGATCCTGCTGCTGGCGGCCCTGCCGCTGGCGCTCTGGCTGACGATCGGGCTCAGCCTCGCCGCGCCCGCGCTCGTCCTGGAGCGGCAGGGCGTGCTCGCCGCGATGTCCCGCTCCCGGCGGCTGGTGCGCGGCTCGTGGTGGCGGCTCTTCGGCATCAACGTGCTCACCCGGGTGCTGATGTTCATCGCCTCCAGCATGATCCTCACGCCGTTCTCGATCGCCGCGATGCTGGTCTCCGGCGACTTCGTCGGCAACGCCGACAACCCGATGTCGGTCGCGCTGCCGCCGCTCGGCCTGCTGATCGTCGCGATCGGCGGCACCATCGTCGCGACCTTCACCATCCCGCTCGGCGCGGCCGTCAACGTGCTGCTCTACATCGACCAGCGGATCCGCCGCGAGGCCCTGGACATCGAGCTGGCCCGCGCCGCCGGCCTGCCCGAGTACGGCTCGGCGGGCTGGTCCGGGCAGCCGACTCCCCCCGGGGTCTGAGCCGATGCCGTACTGGGGGGTGGGGGGCGCGCCCGTGCGCGTCCTCGCGGACGGCGCTCCGGTCACCGTGCCGCGCGGGCCGGCCCGGGACGCCGCCCGCGACGAGCTGCTGAACCCGGCCTACCACCGGCACGACCCGAGCCTGGTGCAGCGCGCCGAGGCCTGGCTGGACGAGCAGATCGGCCGGCTGTTCGGGAAGGTCGGCGAGTCCGTGGCGGGCAGCGGGACCGGCGTCGTGCTGGCCCTGCTGCTGGTCGCCGTCGTGGTCGCCGCCGTCTGGTGGCGGCTCGGCGCGCCGCGCCGCGAGGCCCGCACCGGCGCGGCACTGTTCGCGCTGAGCACCTCGAAGACGGCCGGGTCGAGGATGTAACGGCCGATCACCGCGTAGTTGGACGGGGCGTCCTCGGTGTCCGGCTTCTCGACCAGGT
>NZ_JBEYFP010000319.1:0-6658 GCF_040634455.1 Kitasatospora sp. NPDC007106 | reverse complement strand
GGGCACCGGACCCCGGTGCCCGCCGCGGGCGCGTTCCGGCGGCCCGATCCGGCCGCCGGGTGGCTCGATAATGGCCCCATGGACAACCTGCCCGGCCTCCCGACCCTCGACCGCTGCGCCGTGATGGGGGTGGTGAACGTCACCCCCGACTCCTTCTCCGACGGCGGCCTGTGGCTCGATCCGGCCGCGGCGGTGGCGCACGGCCTGCGGCTCACCGCCCAGGGCGCCGACCTGATCGACGTCGGCGGCGAGTCCACCCGGCCCGGCGCCCAGCGGGTCACCGAGGAGGAGGAGCTGCGCCGGGTCGTCCCCGTCGTCCGCGAGCTCGCCGCCGCCGGCGCGGTCGTCTCGGTGGACACCATGCGGGCGAACGTCGCCGCCGCCGCGGTGGAGGCCGGCGCCCGGCTGGTCAACGACGTCTCCGGCGGCCTCGCCGACCCCGGGATGGCCGAGGTGGTCGCCGCCACCGGCGCGCCCTTCGTGGTGATGCACTGGCGCGGCCAGTCCGCCGACATGGACTCCCTCGCCGTCTACGACGACGTGGTCGCCGACGTCACCGCCGAACTCACCGCCCGGGTGGCCGCCCTGCTGGCCGCCGGCGTCAAGGAGGAGCAGCTCGTCCTCGACCCCGGCCTCGGCTTCGCCAAGACCTCCGAGCACAACTGGGCCCTGCTCGGCCGGCTCGACGCGCTGACCGCGCTCGGCCGCCCCGTGCTCGTCGCCGCTTCGCGCAAGCGCTTCCTGGGTACGCTGCTCGCCAACCCGGAAACCGGGGAGCTGCGCCCGGCGAGGCAGCGGGACGACGCCACCGCGGCGGTCTCCGTGCTCTCCGCCCGGGCCGGCGCCTGGGCCGTCCGGGTGCACGACGTGGCCGGCACGGCGGACGCCGTACGAGTGGTCGCGGCCTGGCAGCAGGCCGCCCGAAGGGGGTAGGCGTGGCAGGAGCCCGGCAGGAGACACAGTGCGGGACGACGACGAGGCCGGCCCGCCGATCGGAGGCGGCACGATGAGCGGCGACCGGGCGGCGGCCCTGGAAGTGGACCGCGAGGCCGTCCTGGCGGCGAACCAGGCGCTCTACGAAGCACTGGAGAACGGCGACCTGGAGGCCGTCGAGGCCATCTGGCTGGGCGCCGGGGACGCCGACGACAAGACCGGCGTGGTCTGCGTCCACCCGGGCTGGCCGGTGCTGCGCGGGCGGGCCCAGGTCACCCGCTCGTACATGCTGATCATGGCCAACACCGAGTACATCCAGTTCTTCCTGACCGACGTCGAGTGCGAGGTGCAGGGCGATGTGGCCCTCGTCACCTGCACCGAGAACATCCTCTCCGGCGGCGAGGCCGAGGAGGAGGGCGAACTCGGCCCGCTGGTCGGCGGCAAGGTCGTCTCCACCAACCTCTTCCGCCGCACCCAGGACGGCTGGCGGATCTGGTCGCACCACGGCTCACCCGTTCTGACCAGCGGAGACGACGAGGACGAGGACTGACCCCGCAGGAGGGCCCCGCAGCGTCGCCGGAACGGCACGAAACGTTCACGTCAATCGCCGATCCGGCGCGCGTGGCGCCCCGCCCTGCCGGGTAGACGGTCTGGACCGCGGGCACCCGGAGGTAGATTCGAGGGACGGCGGGCGACGGTGCCCGCCTTCGCCCTGTCCTCGGTCGGGGCCGTCTTCCTGGGAGCAGTGATTCGTTTGCTGGACCGCGTCACCCTGCGGGGCCTGCGTGCCCGCGGCCACCACGGCGTCTTCGAACGGGAGCGCCTCGAGGGCCAGACCTTCGTCGTCGACCTCGTGCTCTTCCTGGACACCCGGCCGGCCGCGGCGGGCGACGACCTCACCAAGACCGCCCACTACGGCGTGATCGCCGAGGAGGTCACCGCGGTGATCGCCGGCGACCCCGTCGACCTGATCGAGACGCTCGCCCAGCGCATCGCGGACCAGTGCCTCAAGCACGAGCCCGTCCAGGAGGTCGAGGTCACCGTGCACAAGCCGGACGCCCCGATCACCGTCCCGTTCGACGACGTGACCGTCACCATCCACCGGGGCCGCGCATGACGTGCCGGCTGCCCCGCCCCCGAGCCGCAGAGGGAACCCGATGAGCACCAGTGACCCGACCGCCTCGCCGACCACGTTCGACCTGGAGCGCCGGGTGGACAGTGCCGACTCCACCCTGCAGACCGTCCGCCACGCCGCGATCGCCCTCGGCGCCAACCTCGGCAACCGCCTGGAGACCCTCCAGGGAGCCGTCGACGCCCTCGCCGACACCCCGGGCATCAAGGTGACCGCGGTCTCCGGAGTGTTCGAGACGGACGCCGTCGGCGGCCCCGCCGACCAGCCGTCCTACTTCAACGCCGTGGTGCTGCTGCGCACCACGCTGCCCGCCGAGTCGCTGCTGGAGCGCGGCAACGCCGTCGAGGACGCGTTCGGGCGGGTCCGCGAGGTCCGCTGGGGCCCGCGCACCCTCGACGTCGACATCCTCGCCGTGGAGGGCGTCCTCAGCGACGACCCGCACCTGCTGCTGCCGCACCCGCGCGCCCACGAGCGCGCCTTCGTGCTCGCCCCCTGGCTGGACGCCGACCCCACGGCCGAGGTACCCGGCCGCGGCCAGGTCGCCGACCTCCTGAAGGAGCTCGGCGGCGAGGACGCCCAGGGCGTCCGCCGCCGCGCCGACCTGCAGCTGCGCCTGCCGGAGTAGGACCGCCGCACGGCCCGGCGGGCGGGAACTTCCCCGCCCGCCGGGCCGTCCGTACAGGTGGCGCGCGACGGCCCGGTACGGTGGGCACGCACCGCCGCACCGCGACGGTCCGTCAGGGACAGCAGTCCGTCGCCTCCGCCGGGAAGGACATCGTCCGCGTGAAGCCGCTCCGTCTGCGCCTGCTGCTCGGCATCACCGCCGTGGCGGGGGTGCTCTCCTGGTCCGGGGCCAAACTCTGGGGGTCGCTGGGCAGCCTGCCCGGTGTCCCGGCCGCGGCACCGCTGGTGCTCGCGGCGGTCGCCGTGGTGCTGCTCGCCACCGCGATCTCGCTGCGCTCCCGGCTGAAGGCGGTCCGCGAGCGGCAGCCGGACGCCAAGGGCGTGGACCCGCTGCACGCCGCCCGGGCCCTGGTGCTCGCGCAGGCCAGCGCACTGGTCTCCGCGGTGGTCACCGGCATCTACGCCGGCACCGGGGTCTACCTGCTGGAGCAGCTCGACATCGCCGCCCGCAAGTCGCAGGCGGTCACCGCCGGCTTCGCCGTCCTGGCCGGCGCCGCCGTGATGGCCGCCGCGCTCTGGCTGCAGCACATCCTCCGGCTGCCCGAGGACCACGACAACGGCCGGCGCCACCCGGCCGAGCCCTCCCCGCGCTGACCCGCCCCTTCCGGGGTCCGGCCGTTCCGGACTCCGGCGCGGGGTTCAGCGCGGCGGCACCGCGGTGGTCTCCGCGCCCCGCCCGGCGACCACCCGGCCGATGTTCTCCAGCGAGGCGGACGGCCCGTCCGGTGCCGCGTCGAAGTACGCGGAGTGGCTGGCGAACGGGTGCTCGGGATCGCCCGGTGCCACCTCGAAGCGGTGCGCACCGAAGCCGGCGTCCGCCGGGTCCCGGCCGAACCACAGCTCGTCCGGGCCGGCCGCCTGCCCGAGCGCCGCCGCGGCCGGGCCGCCCAGCAGCATCCCGCCGGCCACCCCGGAACCGGCCGGCAGCCGTCCCACCGGATCGTGCTCGGCCACCCCGACGTACACGTGGCCGGCGCCCACCCTCAGCCGGTCCGCCCGGTCCACCCCGGCCCCGGGACTGCCCACCAGCACCACGTCGTCCATCCCGGTGCCGTCCTGCCGGGCGGCGAGCCCGACGACCAGCGAACCGTAGCTGTGCCCGACCGCGGTGACGTGCGCCGGCTCCCCCGGCCGGGCCGCCCGCAGCCCGCCCAGGAAGCGGTTCAGGTCGGCCGCGCCGGCCTTCGCCCGGGCGTCGCCCGCGACCTCGGCGGAGCGCAGGCTCAGCCCCTCGTTCGGCGGGGCGTCGTAGCCCAGCCACACCATCGCCGCCGTCGTCCGGCCGCCCCCGCAGCGGGCCGCCGCGGTGCGGATCCGCTCCGCCCGCTCGGCGTCCCCGCGACCCGCGGCGGCCAGCTCGGTGCCGAAGCCCGGCACGTACACCGCCACGTCGTCCGCGGTGTCCGGGTCGCCGTACCCGAGGACGGCCCGGCCCTGGCCCTGTGCACCGAGCGCGAGCAGCAGCAGGTCGCCGCCCGCCGGATCGCCCTCGGCCAGCCGGGCGGCGACCGCCCGCAGGCCCTCCCGCAGCGGGCCGGGCAGCACGTCCGGGTGCTCCAGCAGCCGGGACAGCTGCAGCCGGTTGGCACGGTCCCGGTCGCGGGCGGGCAGCCCGTCCAGGGCACCGACCAGGTCCGGTCGACCCTCCGTCAGGGCCGCACGGGCGCCCGGCGCCAGAGCGCGCCACCAGGCGGCGACCTCGCCGGGGCCGGCGCCGGGCGGCGGCAGCAGCGCCCGCAGCGCGGCGTTCAGCGGCTCCCGCGGGTCGGACAGCCGGCCGAGGCCCGCCACCGCCGCGGCCGGCGTCAGCGCCCGGCCGTCCCGGGCCGCCGCGGCCAGTGCCGTCAGCCGCTCGGCGGCCGCGGCGTCCGCCCGCTCCGCCGCCGCGACCGCACCCGCGGGATCGCCCGGCAGCGCCGCCTGCGCCACCGCGAAGGCCTCCGCCGCCTGACGCAGCGTCTCCTGGACGAGCGTCAGCTCCACCCAGGCCGCCTGCAGTCGGCCGGTGGCCCGGTCGACCGCGGCACCCGCCAGCTCGGCGGCCCGGCCCTGCCAGCCGGAGCCGTGCACCCCGCCCGCGGTCTGCCGGGCCCACGCCTGGTGGTGCCCCTCCAGCGCGGCGGCCAGGGCGCCGTACGCGGTCGCGGCGGCGGGCAGTTCGGCCGGCCGGGCGGCGGCCAGCGCGGCGGCGTCCACCTCAGCCCGCCGGGGTGAGGCTGCGGCGGACGGACTCGTCGGCGGCGGTGTAGCCGTCGGCCGTCCGCACCAGATCGGCGCCGATCGTGCCGAGGTCGTCCGCCAGCCGCTCGAACAGCCGGTGCCACGCATCGGCGCAGTCCCGCAGCGCGGCGGCCGTCCGCCAGCCCGGCAGCGCCGCGGCCGCCGCGTCGGCCGGACCGAGCACCGCACGGGCATCGGCGCGCAGCTGCTCCGCGGTCCGCCGGGCGGCCTGCCCGGCCGCGGTCAACTCGCCTGGGTGCACACGGAAACCGGGGGACACGGGCACCTCGCTCAACGGTCGGAATGACGCCCGCCATGGTAACGGCACGTGATTGCCCAAGAGCGCCGAGTATTTCCGACGGGCTGTCAAGAGCCGAATGAGTGGCGAGGCTGACAGGGCCCCGATTCGCACGCTAGTTTCTTGGCATGTCTCGTGGACGCCACCGTCATTCCTCCGTCCTCGGCCGCTACGCGCCACCTGTCGCCATCGGTGTGCTCGTGCTCGCCGCCGTGGCCGCGTTGGTGGCCACACCGGATCCGGTGGTGGCGCGTTCCGTCGGCGTCGCCGCCGTGGTCGCGGCCGTCGGACTCGGCCTCCTGCTGCGCCAGCGCGACCGTGCGGCCCGGGCCGCCCTGCAGCTCGCCGCGACCAGGCGGCTGCGCCTGGAGGAGCGGTTCGAGGAGCAGCTCGCCGAGGCCGAGTACGCGGCCGAGGTCGCCGAGGAGCGGGCCACCCGCTTCGGCCGCCGGCTGACCGCCGAGAAGTCCCGGCTCGCCAAGGCCGAGACCGAGATCGCCCGCCTGCTGCGCGAGCGCGCCGTCGCGGTCGCCGAGCAGGCCATGCGCGAGGCCGAGGCCGCCAAGCGCGCCCTGGAGGCCGCCCGCCCCAAGCACCCGGCCAGCCCGGCCGCGTACGTGCGGGCCGCCGCCGCGCTGCGCCACCTGGAGCGCGTCGGCAACGAGGCGGAGGCGCGCCGCCGCGAGGGCGAGGCACGGGCCCAGCTGGAGCTCCGGCCGCGGATGCCCGAGCCGGTGCCCGTCGCCCGCCCGAAGGCCCGGGAGACCGCCCCGGCGGCCGTCGTGCCGGCCCCCGAGCCGGCTGCCGACCGGCCGCTCACCGCACCGCCCGCGCTGCGTCCCCGCACCGGCACCGTCGTGCCCGCCGCCCGCGTCCGGGCGGCCGGGCGGGGCCCCGGATTCAGCTTCTTCGGCCGGCCCGCCACCGCCGCGGCACTGCGGGCCGCCGCCCCGGCGCCCGCCGTCGGCGACCTGGCCGACCTGGCCGACCTGGCCGACGTGGTCGGCGACGAGGCCCTGGCCGAGAGCGTCCGCTACGCGGCCCCCGCGGCGCAGGCCCTCCCCGTGGAGCAGGCGCCTTCGGCCGAGCAGGCCCCTCCGGTGGAGCCGGCCCGGACGGAGCCGGCCCCGCTGGCGGACGCCGAGCACGGCCGCCCCGAGGTGGTCGACCTGACGCCGCACGAGGACACCGAGATGCTGCAGCTCCCCGAGCTGCGCGCCGGGCGCTCCTGACGGCGGACGCAGGCACCGGCACGAACGCAGAACGGGCGATGCCCGGGAATCCGCTGGGATTCCCGGGCCGGCGCCCGTGGGGGGGGGGGGGCGGGTTTGGGACCCGCCGCGGGGCGGGGGGGGGGGCCGATAGGGAGAGGGCACCGATGTTCTCCCATC
>NZ_JBEYFP010000318.1:0-6680 GCF_040634455.1 Kitasatospora sp. NPDC007106 | reverse complement strand
GGTCGAGGTCGAGCGCGGCACCCCGCCGGCGGGCCGCGGAGCCGGCCGTGGCGGCGCGGAGGGTCGCCAGGCCGATCGCGTCGTGGGCGGAGGACGCCGGTACGGCGAACAGCTGCACCCCCTGGCGGCCGTCGGAGGCGGTGGTGGGGATGCTGACCAGCCAGACCGGCAGCGGCGGCGGAGTGAACGCGGCGACGTCGGTCGTGCGGACCGTCCAGGTGTGCGTGCTCGTGCGGGACGCGGAGGCGAGTGTCATGGCCGGCTCCAGTTCCATCGGCCGTGGCGGCGGCCTGCTGCTCACGACATCGTAACAAGCGGTGCGCAAAAATCACACATGGCATAGAAAATTCCTTACATAGAATTGGCGGATTCGATATCGCCTCGGGCCGGGCGTGAGGTCGACTCGCCCGCGGAGCCGGTCCGGCCCCGGGTCTCCCAACAGCGCCGACCTGCGCTGACCTGCGCCGATCGTCGTCGGGCGGCCTCGGGCGACGTCGGATCGGCCCTGCGCGGACCGTGCCCCGCGACGGGCCACGTCGCTCCCGTCCCGGTCGGCCGCTGATCCGGCATCGGGGATGCCGCCCCCCAGGCGTAGCCGTAGCCGTAGCCGCAGCCGCGCCGGGCGGCCGCGGCTCGCGTCGGACCGGCTGATGATTCCTAAGACCCGACGATGCGATTAGAGTCCGAATCAGGATCGACGGAAGGGGTCCGGCATGAGCATTGCGAATCCGCCGGGACGTCATCCGGACCGGCTGACCGACCGGCAGCGGGCCATCCTCGACTACGTCGCCACCGCCGCGGCCGAGCGGGGCTACCCGCCGAGCATGCGGGAGATAGGCCAGGCCGTCGGCCTGAGCTCCACGTCCTCCGTCGCCCACCAACTCGGTGCGCTGGAACGCAAGGGCCTGCTCCTGCGCGACCCGCACATCCCCCGCGCCTACCGGGTGCGCGGCAAGGCCGGATACGAACCGCCGATCCGTGAGAGCGAGGACGCCGGCTTGGTCGACGTCCCCGTCGTCGGCCGGATCTCCGCAGGCCGGCCCGTCCTCGCCGAACAGGACACCGAGGACGTCTTCACCCTCCCGCGCAGGCTCACCGGCACCGGCGACGTGTTCATGCTGCGGGTCGTCGGCCACAGCATGACCGGTGCCGCGATCTGCGACGGCGACTGGGCGGTCGTCCGCAGTCAGCCCACCGCGGACCCCGGTGACATCGTCGCCGCCATGATCGACGGCGAAGCCACCGTCAAGCGGCTCCGCCGCGAAGGCAACCGCAGCTGGCTGATGCCCCACAACTCCGGCTTCGAGCCGATCCCCGCCGACCGCGCCACCATCCTCGGCAAGGTCGTCACCGTGCTGCGCAGGCTCTGACCCGCACGCACCGAGCAGGCGGGGGCCGACACCGGCCCCCCGACCGGCGGGCTGCCCGCCGGATCGTCAGGCGCGGAGATCAACCGGCGTGACGCGGAACGCAGGTGGCTGACCGTCGGGACGGGGCCGTGGATCGGCCCGTTGCCGCCACTACCGGGAGGCGGGGAGGCGGATCCCGCGGCCCCAGTCGGGGTGGGCGTCGGTGAAGGCGGCGATCCGGCGGGCCGCGTCCACGAGGTCGTCGCCGAGCCGCAGGTCCCGGCGGTAGCGTCGGGCGAGGCCCACCAGGTCGGCCAACCGGTCCTCGGACCAGGCCCGGCCGGCGGCGTCCCGGAGGCGGACCAGGTCGTCGTGCTCGGCGAGGAGGCGCCGACGGCCGTCGTCGAGGAGCAGTTCCCAGCGGTGCCGATCGGCCGACCCGGCCGGCACTGGGCCGAGGGCCCGGCGCAGCTCGGTGATCCGGGTCGCTGCCGCCTCGCGCAGGCCGGCGGCGAGCAGGTCGGTGTGCCGGAGGACCGGCTTCGAGTCGATGATCGGCGGGTTCATCCGGTCACCGTACCGGCGCCGCCACGACCGGCCCGCGACCGCCGCACGGATCGCCCCCGGAGTGTCGCCTGAGTGTCGCCGGGACGGCGGAACGGGTCGAACGCCCGATCGCGTGCCCCGGGTTCGCCCCGGCGTCCGCACCGTCAGAGCCGTTGGACGGACCGCCCGCCGCGGGCGAGGCGCGCACTGCCGCGCCCGCCCAGGGAGAGGTACGCGTCCCAGGCGTCGAGCAGGGGCGGGACCAGTGGCTGCGGTGCAGCCAGGACTGCTGGACGGAGTACGACCGCTGGGTCGAGCCGGTGTTCGGGCCACGAAACTGACGGAAAGACAGATCAATGTCCCCTGTGGGCACATGGCGTGGACGGACGTCGCCGCTCCGCCGCGCGTTACTCCGTTCGAGTGAAGGACGGGTTCGTGGGACCTCCCGGGCGGGCAGAGCCTGCGGCATGACGACATCCACGAACAGCCGCCGCCGCCCTCGTCGCCGCCGTCCCGCCGCGCCCTCCGCGCCCTCCGCCCCCACCCCCGCCACGTCGGTCCACACCGCTCCGGCCCACACTGCGGCGGCCCACACCGCGGCGGTCCGCACCGCGCCGGTCCGCACCGCTCAGGGCCGTGCCGAGCGACCCCCGAACGCCGGGCCGGGCAGCGGCGGCCGGTGCTGCCGGACCTGGTCGAGCGAGCGCATCTCGCAGGGCGGCACGGTCATCCGCACGACCTGGCACGAGCCCGTGTGCCGGACCTGGAGCCGCCCGTGACCACCTCCGCAGGACCGGCCCCGGCACCTGGCGCCGCCATCCGTCACCACTGGGACCAGGGCATGGTCCAGCCGCTGAGGCCGTTGGCGGGGTCGAGGGGCTGCTTCTTGACGGAGTTGCGGATGATGACGACGTCGCCGACCAGGGAGGCGGCGTAGACCTTGCCGGCGGGTGAGTCGTCGTCGCCGGCCTCGGAGTCGACCATGCCGATGCAGCCGTGGCTGATGTTGTCGCACGACGGCCCCCCTCCATCGGATCTTCCGGAGGGGTACACGCCTCGACGGGCGCTCGGGTTTCACCGGAGGGCGCGCGAGATCGATGTCACGCATGCGTCCCGGCGGGGCGGGCCTGCGTCGGGCTCGCACCGGGCCGTGCCCGGGTCACTGGAGCGCGACGCGGAACGGACCGCCTTCCGCCCGGTCGCGCGGCACGTTGAACCGCACCCGGTGGTCGAGCTCGACCTGGTAGTACGCCCCGCCCTTCGGGACGTCGGCGATCTCGACGGGGAAGTCGCACTGGGCCACCTTCGACGACCGACCGGGGCCGAGGGTGCTGGTGGCGAGGAGCTTGCCGCGGTCGTCGTAGACGGCGACGGCCGTGTGCTGCGCGATGCCGGCGTATCCGCCGGTGCCGGTGCACTCGCCGGACGTGGGCGTCAGTCCGGTCGGCAGCGTCACGGTGCCGCTGAGCGAGAACATCCCGGCGAACGCCGAACTGCCGGAGCCGATGCCCCACACCAGACCGACCGCCGCCGCACCGGCCACGAAGCCGACCACGCCCGCAGTGCGCCGACCGGGCACGCGTGCCGCTCGTTGCGGTCCGACCGGTGGGGAGGCGGGCGGCGGAGCGCCGGGTGGTGCAGCCGCAGCGGCCAATGCATCGGTGTCGTCAGCCATGCCCGCGAGCATCCCAGCCGGACCGGCCGTGCACGGAGAACGGAACCGAATCGTGATCACCCCACCATGCCCGCTCTGGCGGGTACTTGACCGGCCTCGGGGGTCGTGGTGCCGGGTTCGACCGCCCGCCGGCAGGTCCGGAGTGCAGGACTCAGGCGAAGGCGGTCTCCGCGAAGCAGACGCCGCCACGTTCGGCGTGTGTCAGGGCGAGCCGACGCGAATGCCGGGGTGGCCGGCGGAGGTACTGCTTGAAGCCGGAAGCGTGGAAGTCGAGCTCGAAGAAGTGGCCTTCGAGGTGCCACCGCAGGTCGCCGCCGCCGTCCTGGGCGGCCGAGCGCCGCAGGCGGTCGATGTCGAGGCTCAAGGCCAGCCCCTTGAAGCCGAGGTCGCCCTCGACGTCCCGGACGTCCTCGAACACGAGCGTGGACGGCGCGATCCAGAGGGTGAAGTGCGTCTCCGGCGCCACCGGATGCACCCAGCGGACGATGTAGTCGATGTCCGGCAGCAGGCGCGGCAGCGAACCGTCCACGGCACCCGGCTGAACGCAGAGGCCGTGGACGGTGACGTGATGCCATCCCATCGCGTCGAAGTCGGCATCGCTCCAGATTGTTTTCGCCAGACCGGACTCCACCTGTGAACCGGACACGACGTCAGACTCGGGCCGTCCTGGTGAACGGCAGAGCATCCAGATCGGCGCGCACCTTGCTGTCCTGACGGTAAGTCACTTTCCGGATCACCAGGACGGCCAGAATCGCGGCGACGATGTCGGCCGCCGCGTCGTAGGGCGAATAGCCGTAGGGCCGGGCACCGAGTCGCAGGGCGACGACGCCGCCGACGGTCTTGGCGAGCCACGCCGCCCACCAGGCGTTGATCAACCACGTTCCGCCGGCGGGGGAGGTCGCGCGCCAGACGTCCAGTGCGATCCGGCGCGGAATCCACCACATCGCCCCGGGGATGAACCATGCACCGACGGCAAGTCCCGCCGAGTACTTGTGGGTTCCGGGCGCGAAGAGTTCGGCATTGAGGCGGCAGCGCCGGAACCAGCAGAGGAACACGACGACGGTGGCGAGGAACAGCGGCATGGAGATCGGCGCGAATTGTGCGAAGAACTCCGACTCGGTGCCGCCGGCCAGCGCCACGGCCAGCTGTGCGGCGGTCTGTACGCCGATCAGCACCTGGGCGGCCAGGGCCAGTCGGCGGGGGTCGGCGACCGGTCCGCTGTAGGCCAGGGCGCGCGGGCGCGCGTCATCACGACCGGGTTCAGAGTTCACTGCGTGTCCCCACCAATCACGCCTGCGGTGCTGGTCACGCGCAGAGATCGATCAGGATAGGAGCACGTGCTCGAACTGTCCACCGGCAGGCTGAATGCAGGGGGGGTGAAGGGAAAGGGTGCTGCGGCGGTACCGCTGTCAGAAGTACGGTCGGGCGGCCCCTATGATGCGGGGCCATGACGAGACGCGGCCTGACGCTGGCCCTTGCGATGTCCCTGTGTGCGGCGACCGGTGCAGGCGTGGCGCACGCGGACGGGTGCACGCCGGAGGCGGGCGGCACCTACAAGATCGACGGTGTGACCGGCAGCGTTCCCAAGGTGCGGATGGGGAATTCGCTGACGATCGACAACAGGATGCATCTCGACGCCCCCGACCAGAGCTCCAGCGCGTTCGAAACGATGGTCATCCCGGTGCGGCAGCAGGGCGGTTACACGCCCGGTCGGCCGCCGACGGTCTCGCTGAGCGTGGACGGCGGCCCGTCGCACCGGTTCTCGTTCACCTGGCGGCCGGCCACCCGGCCCGGAGACCTCGGCACCTGGGTCTCCACCCGTGTGGAGTTCGGGAGGCTGACCCGCGGTGTCCACGTGCTGCACGAGACCCTGTCGATGCCCGTGGGCAGCCCCGACGGTCTGTACGAACTCGGCGCCTACGCCTACATGGACGGGCCGTGCGGGATGGTCAGAGGCACCACGATGGGCAGTGTGAGCTACGAGTTCACCGGTGGCACCCCCGCCCGGGAGCCCTCCCGGGCCACCGGCGGCGGCGCGACCGACACGCCGAGCCCGCGGGTGAGCACATCCCGTACGCCGGGAGCGGCCGGGACGCCCGGCTCGCCGTCCCAGGCACCGTCCGGCTCACCGTCGCCCTCGGCGCCGTCCTCGCCGTCGGTGTCCGCCCCGCCGTCGCCGGGCGGGAGCCCGATGTCCTCGCCGAGCCCGACGCCGCCGGTGGCGGCATCACCGGCCGTCGTCCCGCTGGCCACCACGCCCGCCGCGAACGGAAGTTCCGCACTGCCGTGGGTGATCGGTCTGCTCGCGGCGCTGGCCGCAGTGGCGGTCGGCGGGGTGCTGGCGCTGCGCCGTCGTCCCCGCTGAGCCCGATCGGAGGACGGTCAGTCGAGGCAGAACTCGTTGCCCTCGACGTCCTGCATGACGATGCAGGCGTCGTTGCCGTCGTACAGCAGGCGTTCGCGCACCGCGCCGAGCGCCAGCAGTCGCGTGCATTCGGCCTCCAGCACGGCCAGGCGCTCCTCACCCACGAGGCCGGTGCCGACCCGCACGTCGAGGTGGACGCGGTTCTTGACGACCTTGCCCTCGGGAACGCGCTGGAAGTACAGCCGCGGGCCCGCCCCCGTCGGGTCGCTGCACGCGAACCAGGCGCCCCGGTCCTCGGCCGGCCGGGAGCGGTGGTAGTCGTCCCACGTGTCGAACCCCTCCGGCGGCGGCGGTACGACGTACCCCAGCACCTCGCACCAGAAACGGGCGACGCGCTCGGGATCCGCGCAGTCGAACGTGACCTGAACCTGCCTGACCGATGCCATCGGGCCACCCTAGCAGGTTGATCATTCCGCTCAATTCCCGCTGGATGTCCGAAGGTTGGTGGGAATGGTCGGTGCGGGCGGCGGCATGCGGGCCCGATCGTCTCGTGACACCTCTCGTGATACCTTCTGTGCCGCCGTGCGCCGTTGCGAATCCGAGGAGGTGAGACCGATCAACACTGTGACAGGTCGGGCCTCCCTCCCCCGCATGGCCTAGGGACGCCCGCCGAAGGCATCCCGAAAGGCCCGCACCATGCGCTTCATCTCCGACTCGCAGCACCGGCGGCCCTTGGCAGGCTGTG
>NZ_JBEYFP010000317.1:0-6688 GCF_040634455.1 Kitasatospora sp. NPDC007106 | reverse complement strand
GCGCCGGGGGCGAACCGCCGCCGCTGGAAGGCGCGGACGAGCGCGGCGCCGCCGCCGGTCTCGACCTCCAGCGGCGGGTCCGCCTCCGCCCGGACGAGCTGCAGCGGCACGGAGAACCCGGCCGCCGCGAACGAACTGCGCAGGGGGTCGTGGCGGGCGGTCACCGTGCGCAGTGCGGTACGGAACCGCTCCTCGTCGAACGGCGCCTCGACGTGCACGCCGACCACGTCCCGGCCCGGCCCCCGGCGGTCGGCCAGCAGCGCCGACTGCTCCGCGGAGGCCGGGAAGGCGTCGGCGAGCCCGGCCGGCAGCCGTGCCCGGTCCGCCGCGGACAGGACGTCGAACGGCCGTGCCACCTGCCGGAGTTGCCGCGCGATCAGGGCGCACGCCGCCGCGGCCTGCTCGTGGAGGACGAAGTGGCCGCCCGGCAGGAGTTCGACGCGGCAGTCGCCGTCCGTGCGGTGGCGCCACGCGGCCAGCGCCGTGGCGGTCACCGCCGGGTCGCGGTCGCCGCCGATGGCCAGGACGGGGACGGTCAGCCGGCCCTGGCCCGGCCGGTACCGGCGCAGCAGGCGCAGGTCGTTGCGGAGGACGTCCAGCAGGTGGGCCCTGGTCTCCGGGTCCGCGGTCGGGCCGGGGGCCGTCCGGCCGAGCCCGGCGAGCCCCGTGAGCAGCCGGGCGTCGCCGAGGTCGCCGGTCGGCATGGCGTCCGGCCCAAGGTCGCCGCCGCAGGAGGAGACGACCAGCAGCCGGGGCGCCGGGGCCCCGCGGCGTTCCAGCCAGGCGGTCAGCTCGGCGGCGAGCAGCGCGCCCATGCCGTGCCCGGCGAGCGCGAACGGCTCGTCCAGCAGCGGCCGCAGGGCCGTGCCCAGCAGGTCCACCAGGTGCGGCACGTCGTCGCAGAGGGGCAGCCGGGCGAGGGTCTCCCGGCCGGGGAGCTGGACGGGCTGCAAGCCGAGTTCCGGGGGTGCGCCCCGGGCGATGCCCCGGTAGGCGGACGCGCAGCCGCCGGCGTGGGGCAGGCAGAAGACCGGGAGGCCCGTGCCGCGTCCGGCCCACAACGGCAACAGTTCGTCTACCCTCATGCCCGGTCCCCTCCTGGCGTGCCCGCGATGGACTCTCCCGTCATGATTGGGCATCGCCGTCGGGCCGGTAATGGGCACGGCGTCGGGTCTTTCGGGCCGTCCCCTCCCTATGGGGGAGCCGGACGGGCGTCCCGGCACGCCGAGAGGGCGGGGATCACCCCCCGCCCTCTCCGTCAGGACGCTGCGTGCGGGCGGCCGCTCAGGGGCGGTTCGCGGCGCACCGCTCGGGTGCGGTGTCCGCGAGGTACTCGTGCTTGACCAGGTTGGCGACGTTGTACGTCTCGGAGTCGGCGAAGTCGGCCGGCTTGAGGGCCGGGTCCAGCCACTCCTGGACGCCGAAGCCGGGCTGGGCGAAGCCGGCCGCGATGTGGCCCGCCTGCACGTCGAAGTCGCGGTTCACCACGTAGCAGTGGTAGCCGTTGCCCGCGCCGTTGAGCGAGTCCGGCGGCAGGGCGCGCTCGGCGTACGGCGTCCCGCCGGTCGCCAGGTACTTGCCGGTGTCGGCCCCGAAGCGGTCCAGCAGACCGCCCGGCGCCATCGTCCGCCGGTGCATGTCGAGGACGCCGTTCAGCTCCGCGAAGCCCCGGTTGCCGGGGTACTTCCACTGGTCGCCGACGCGGTACCAGTCGAGGAACTGGGTCGGCTGCAGGCCGCCGAGCCGGTGGTAGCCCTTCAGCAGTGCCGCCACCGGCCCCGTCGTCGGCAGGACGGCCGGACCGAGTTCGGGGCGGCCACAGTAGTGGACGGCCGGGTCGTCGGGCGGGAGGAGGTCGGGACAGTCCGCGGGCAGCTGACGGGCCGCCGCACGGGCCGGCGCGGCGGCCGCGGCCTCACCGGCGGCGGCGACGAGCGTCAGCGGCAGCGCGGCCGCCATGGACAACGAGACGAGCGTGAGAGAGCGCACGGGCAGCTCCAAGGGGACCGGGTCAACGGGCGGCACGGGTGCCCGGAGGCACGGCGCCCGACAGCACCGTCATTGCACACGCAACCCCCTCCGCGCGCGAAGAACCCCGGCGGCGGCCGGTCGGAGAACACACGTGCGGGCTAATCGATCTGACGGTAGACCAGGGCCGGCGGCCGCCGGGGCCGGGGCCGTGGGCTCAGTCCAGCTCCGGGTAGTAGCCCCGCTGGTAGTCCGACAGCTGGGAGGCGGCCAGCTCGCCCCCGCCACGGCAGATCGGGCAGACGCGTTCGGTGCGGCACACCCGGCAGCGGGTCCGTCCGCGGGGTTCGGAGGGCACCCACCCCCGGCCGCCGCATCCGGGGCACCACCCGAGGCCGTCGCACTCGTAGCAGAGCAGGTATCCGGGTGTGAGGGTGTCCGGTGTGCGCACCGGCTCCGGCTGCCGGAAGGGCTCCGCCGGGCCGAACGCCAGCGCCGGCGTCCGGCCGCCGAACATCACGGCGGACGTGTGGTCGCCCGTCCGGACGCGGATGCGGATGCCGTCGCGGTGGGCGAGGACCATGCTGCAGCGCTGCCCGTCGTCGTCCTCCTCCGAGGCCGTGACGTCCCAGCCGGCCGAGCCGAGGAGGGCGGCCGCGCGGGAGGCGGTCCCGGCGGCGGTCACGGCCGCGGGACGTTCGCCGCGGAACACGGCGGCGTAGTGGTGGCGCAGCGGCTCGTGCCGGTCGGCGACCGACGGTGCGTCGAGGAACAGCAGGCCGAGGTCGGCGCCGGGGGCCAGGTCGGTGATCAGCACAACCAGTTGCTCCCGCAACGACCGGCCCAGCCGGTCCAGTTCGGCACGTGCGTCCGCGGTCTCGTCCATGACAGCCCCCCGGTCCCGGAACGTACCACAGGGCCGGGCGCCCGGGCCGGGCCTCCGCCGCCGCTGCCGTCCCCGCTCCCGCCACGGTCGTGCGGGCTCCCGTCCGACCGGATGAAAACCGGGCCGCCCGCGGTCTAGCTTGGCCGCGGATGCGCGTCGCGGCGTCCTCGCCCGACGGAACCCGGGGGGAGGAACGGAACACGCATGTCCCTTCGCACCGGCCGACGCGGAACCGTCCTGCCGGCCGCCGCCCTGACCGCCACCGCCGCCGGGATCAGCTGGGCCTCGATCCCGGACGGCTCCGGCCGGATCCACGCCTGCTACCAGAGGTCCACCGGCCTGGTCCGGGTGATCGACAGTCCGTCCCAGCAGTGCCGCGGCGGCGAGAGCCCGCTGAACTGGAGCCAGGGCGGCCCGTCCGCCGTCCTTGCCCTGACAGCCTGCCGATTCCCCGGCCGGGCTCGTAGCACCACGGTCCGGACCGAGGCCGGCCCATCCGACCCGGTACTGGTTCCGGATCCGGCAACTCGGCGCTCAGGCAGCGAAGTTGCAGAGGGCCACGAGTGCCGCATGCACCTCTCGTTCGATCTTTGCATAGTGCCCGGGCGGGCTGTCGTAGTCGGGGTGGAACCCGGACTCCTCCTCGTGCCCGGTCTCGATGGTGAAGGCGAAGACCGGTGCCCTGGTCGGGTCGTCGAACTGCCGGCGGAAGGCGTAGTCGTCGGTGGTGCCGGTGACCGGTCCGCCCAGCGGGTGGTACAGCGAGGCGCTCTGGCCGACGTCGTAGGTGGAGTGGGTGCGCTGGGGCTTCGCGGTGCTGACGGTCGGGTCCACGCCGGCGCTGCGCAGGATGGCGTCGCGCATCTCACTTGCGATGGTGACGAGGGTCTTGCGCACGAAGTGCGGCGGGGTGTTGCTGACGAACTCCTGGTAGTCGGGGCGGTCCGGCGGCAGGCCGGGGCTGCCCGGGCGGAGGCCGTCCCGCTTGCTCGTCCAGGTGGGGGAGGAGAAGTTCATGGACGGGTCGCTGCCGTTGTCCTCGATGCCCCAACAGAGCAGGACCTTGCGGCCGAACTGGTGGACGTCGACGAAGTACGTGGCCCTGGCGTCGTCGATGAGCCACTGCACGTTCGCGGTCTCCGGTTCGGAGGCCGCGGACGGTCCCCGGTAGGTCTCCGCCCTGCTGTCGGTGGAGGCGGGGCCGTCCTGGTAGAAGGACAGGTAGACCCCCATGTCGTAGTAGTCCTCGAACTTCCAGGCGATGTCGTGGTTGCGGTTGATGTCCACTCCGACCCTGGCCGGGTTGGGGTGGGGCCGCCGGTTCTTGCGCCAGCCGGCACCGATCGGGTCGGACGGCGGGTTCAGCTGGTCGAACAGCCGGCCGTCGGGATTGATCAGCGGTGCGACGTAGAGGTCGACGCCGTTCAGGATCCGCTCCACCTCGACCGCCGGGATGGTGAACGGAGGGTAGTTCACCGTCGGCCCGGCCGGTAGCGGCCGACAGGACCTCGCGGGGAAGACAATGTCGGTGCCGGTGGTGCGGCTCACCAGGAGATTCTGCGCGAAGTGGACCAGCGCGTCCGGCGGCGCGGACTCGCGTGCGTGAACGCCACCGGTCAGCACCACGGCCGGACGGCCGTTCTGCGGTGCGTTCGCGATGCGGATGAAGTGGATCTCCCGGTTCTCGACGCTGCGATGCGGGAACTCACCGAGCGTGCACAGGGCGGGGAACGTGGCCGCGAGGTCGGCGAGTGCCGCCTCGATCTGGGCCGGTGTCTGCGGCACGGTCGGTGTGGCGTAGGGCGGGGGCATCGTTCACACCTCCCCGCGCTCGGTGTACCCCTGGCCGATCACGGCCGACATCCGGGCGTGGTGCTCGTCGACGCCCTCCGAGGAGAGCACCACCGTCACCTGTGCACCCTGCGCGACCGCTGCCTCGACCGCCTGGTCGGACGCGTACGCCGCGACCTTGTACCGGTAGTCGGAACGGGCCTCCAAGCTCGAACGCACCAGGTGGAGCTCCGGAATGCCCTGCACGGCACGCAGGACCTCCTCGGAGCCTTCGATCTGAACCAGGCTCACGACACTCACCACCTTGCCGGCGGCCCCGCTCTGCGGATGCGGATGCGGATGCGGTGCGTGAGCGCGGGGCCGGGACTGCCCGCCGCGTCCGGCGGCGCCTCCGGGCCCGGCCGACCGGAGCGCCGGGTACACAGGGTCACCGCCGGCCCGCATCAGGCCGGGTGACGGACGGTGACAATTCCGGAACACCAGAGCCGGGGTTCCCGCCGTCGGGTGCGGGGAACCCACGCACTCCTTCAGCCTGGCACACCGGGCCCCGGACGCCAACCGCCGGCGGCGGTGGGGCGGTGGCGGGTGTCGATCGCCCGTCGCGACGGCGTGACAGCCGCCGCCCGCCGCCGCCCGCCGCCGCCCGGCGGGGTTCAGCCGGGGTTCAGCGGGCGGACGGGCCGCCGCCCTCGACGCGAAGGTCCGGGCCGGTCCGGGGGACGGTCCTCGGAGCCGGGACCGCTTCGGCGGTGGAACCCGCGACGGCGCCCGCGGCCGTCCCCGGGTCGCACAGCGTCTTGACGATGAGCGAGCCGATCGCATCCCCGCTCGCCGAGTCGTCCTTGCCCACGTACGGGTTGGTCGACAGTGCGAACTGCCGCCGTCCGTCCCGGCTGCCGAGCAGCAGGGTGCTCCAGCCGGGGAGGCTGCCGTCGTGGCCCCAGGCCGCCTCGCAGCCCGGTCCCAGGTCGATCCGGACCACGCCGAGCCCGTACCGCGCGCCCTCGATCGTGGTCGGCACCGTGTCCGTCAGCGCGGCCGTCTCGGCCGGCCGCAGCAGCTTCCCGCCGAACAGTGCGGCGTGGAAGCGGTTGAGGTCGGAGGTGGTGGAGATGCCGTTGCCGGCCGCGTCCACGACGGTCGGGTCGAGCCGGGTGATGTCGGCCGGCCCCGCCGGCATGTCGAGGTACGCGCGGGCGTGCGGACCGCCGAGGCCGGTCTCGGAGCCGGGGAACGTCGTGTCGTCCAGGTGCAGGGGCCGGACGATCCGGCGCTCGACCTCGTGCTGCCAGGTGCGCCCGGTGATCTTCTGGACGATCATCCCGGCGAGAACGTAGTCGGTGTTGGAGTAGTGCCAGCCCTGCCCCGGCGTGAAGTACGGCGCGTGCTCGGCGGAGACCGCGGCCAACTGCTGCGGGCGGTAGTCGCGGTAACGCCACCCGCCGTACGCGAAATCCTGCAGGTCGGCCTCGTTCCTGACCAGGAACCGCTCGTCCTCCGTGAAGTTGAACAGGCCGCTGGTGTGGTTCAACAGTTGCCGCACGGTGATCGCTGCGCCGTTCGGGACGACCCCCGGCAGGTGCCGTTCGACCGGGTCGTCCAGTCCGAGCCGGCCCTCCCCGACCAGCTGGAGGACGACCGTCGACACGAAGGTCTTGGTCACGCTGCCGATCCGGAACCGGCCGTCCGCCCGGGCCGGCTGCCCGGTGGCCAGGTCGGCGGTCCCGGCGGCGCCCCGCCACTGGGGGCGGCCGGCGAACCGGATCTCCGCGAGCGCGGCGGTCGTCCCCCCGCGTTCCACGAGGTCCCGCAGCTCCTGCTGTCCGTCGACGCGGGGCCGTCGTTCCTCCGCGGACCCGGTTCCGGACACCGATGCGCCCGTCCCTCCCGCCGCCACCGCCGCTGTCGGGGCGAGCGTGACGGCGGTGGCACCGGCCAGGGCGACGGCAGCGAGCCGCGTCCCCAACCGGCCGCGCCGGTGCGGTGTTCGAGCCTGAACGATGGTCATGGTGCCCGCCCCTTCCGGCCCGGCCCCGGGCCGTC
>NZ_JBEYFP010000316.1:0-6698 GCF_040634455.1 Kitasatospora sp. NPDC007106 | reverse complement strand
GGCCGTGCGGCCCTGCCTGGACTGGACCGAACGCCGTCCCCACCTGGCGGGGGCGGTCGGCGCGGCCCTGTGCCGGCACGCCCTCGCCGAGGGCTGGGTCACCCGGATCGGCACCACCCGGGCGGTGGCCGTCACCCCGGCCGGCCGCCACGCCCTCCACGAGACCCTGGGCCTGCCCGACGCCCTCCTCGCCCCACCCAGGACCTAGCCCACGAGCACGGGGCAGCCGATCAGGGGCGCGGGGAACTGTGCAATTCGGATGTGGGCCGCCGTACGGATCAGGGTCCGGCCCGGGTTCGTCCTGATCATCCACGGACTGCGCAGTCCCCCGCGCCCCCCGGGGGATCCCCTCACCCCAGGCGGGAGACCGGGCGTTCCTCGCCCGGGGGCGGGCCGGCCGGGGTGCCCTCGTCCAGCAGGGCCCGGTACTCGCTGCGCGGCATCGGCACCGCGCCGAGGCTCCGCACGTGCGGGCTGTCCCACTGGACGTCCAGCAGCACGCCGCCGCTCTCGCCGAAGCGCTGGGCGAGGTCGACGACCGCCACCCGGGCGGCGTCGGGCCGCAGGCCCACCATGGAGTCCAGGCTGAGCACCGGCCCGACCCGGACGCCGAAGGCGCCGCCGACCAGTTCCCCGTCGTCCCAGACCTCGATGCTGTGCGCCCGTCCGTGGGCGTGCAGGGTCCGCAGCGCGGTGCGCAGCTCGGGGGTGAGCCAGGCGGGGCTGCGGCCTTCGGCGCAGCGGTCGACGACCTCGCCGAAGGCCTTGTCGGCGGTGGTCGTCCAGTCGTCCCGGTTGCGGAGCCGGCGGGAGAGCCGGCTGCCGAGGCGCGCGCCGCCGACCGGGACGACCGGCCTGGGGTCGGGCGACCACCAGGCGACGCCGTACGCCTCCTCGCCGGCGCCCGCGGGTAAGGCGATGGCGCCCTCGGCGACCTCCTCCTCGTAGCGGGCCTCGTTCATCCAGAGGCTGTACTCGTCCTGGGCGGGCATCGGGAAGGCCCCGGCCCGGTAGGCGGCGAGCAGGGAGTCGGGGCCGAGGTCGGCGCAGAAGGCCACCGGGGTGTCGGCGGGGGCGCGGCCGAGGTCGACCGAGGCCCACCATCGTGCGGTTCCGGTCACGCGACGTGCTCCAGCTGTCCGCTGGCCTCGAGCCGGTCGAGGTAGAAGTCGAGCAGTTCGGCGTCGACGGGCGGCAGTTCGATGCCGGCCCGGGTGAGCGCCCGGGTCGCGGCGGTCCGGGTGAAGTCCGGGAAGGTGGGCCGGAAGTACATCTCGCTGATGGTCATGTCGGTACCTTCGGCGCGGTCGACGAAGAGCGGGACGAACGGGGTGATCGGGTGGGTCGGGTTGGCGGTGGCGAAGCCGATCAGGCGCCGCACCCACTCCCGGTACGGCAGGTGCTCGACGGGGCGGCCGCGGGAGCGGATCCGTTCGGTGAGGTCGCCGAGGCTGGCCGGGGCGGGGTTGGTCAGGTGCAGCACCCGGCCCTCGGCGGGTTCGCGGGTGGAGACGACCGCGAGGGCGCGGGTGAAGACGTCGGCGGGCACGAAGTCGAGCGGCAGGTCGACGTCGGGGCTGGTGCCGCTGTCCCACAGGTAGCGGATGATCGCGGAGAGTTCGGTGCCGGGGTTGATGACGCCGTGCCGCAGGTCGCCGGTGACGTCGTTGACCCGGTGGACGGTGACCGGCAGGCCGGCCGCGGCCGCGTGGTGCAGCAGCGCCTCGGCGACCCACTTGCTCTCCACGTAGCCGACCGACAGCCGGTCGGCGTGCGCGAGCGGGCTCTCCTCGGTGACCTGCCGGATGCCGGCCGGCCCGTACCCGGCGAGGACGGCCATGCTGGACAGGTAGTGCACGGGGATCGCCCGGGAGTGCCCGGCGAGCCGGATGATCTCGCGGGTGCCGGCCACGTTCGCGGCCCGCAGCTGGTGGTACGGGTAGAGGAAGTTCACCTGGCCGCCGAGGTGGTGGATCAGGTCGACGGTGCCGGCGAGCTGCTCGAAGCGCCGCCGGCCGAGCCCGAGCAGCGGTTCGGCGAGGTCGCCGACGACCGGCACGACCCGGTCGGAGTGCAGGTCGCGCAGCAGGTAGCGCTGGTGGGCGGCGCGCAGCCGCTCCAGGCCGTGGTCCGGGTCGGGGGCGCGGACCAGGCAGTGCACCCGGGCGTCGGTGGTCTCCAGCAGGGCGCGCAGCAGGTGGGTGCCGCAGAAGCCGGTGGCCCCGGTCAGCAGGATGTCGGTGGGCTGGTGCCAGCGCGGGGCGCTGTGCTCGGGGGCGCGGTGCACCGGCACGCCGAGTTCGGCCTCGGCGGCGAAGTCGATCCGCTGGCCGGGCTCCGCGGGCAGGGCGCCGCGGGTGTCCCGGGCGACGGCGGCGAAGGCACCGAGGGTGGGGTTCTTCAGCAGGGCGCGGGTGAGGGTGCGGATCCGGTCCACCCCGATGCCGAACATGATCCGGGCCCGGGCCAGCATCTCCATCGCGAGCAGCGAGTTGCCGCCGAGTTCGAAGAAGTCGTCGTCGGGGCCGACGTGCTCGACGTCGAGGATCTGCGCCCACAGGTAGGCCAGACCGGCCTGCACGGTGGCGCCGGGGCCCGCGCCGACGGTCGTGGCCGCGGACGCGGGGGGCCTGGAGCCGCGGGCCAGCCCGATCCGGTCGATCTTGCCGCTGGGGGTGACGGGCATCTGTTCGACCGCGACGAAGGCGCTGGGCACCAGGTGGTCGGGCAGCCGGGCGGCGAGGTACTGCCGCAGGTCCTCGGGCTGCCCGTCGCGGGCCGTGTAGTAGGCGGTGAGCGCCCGCCCGCCGCCGTTGGCCTCGCCGGCCACCACCCGGACCTCGCCGACCTCCGGGTGCTCGCCGAGGACGGCCTCGACCTCGCCCGGGTCGACCCGGTAGCCGCGGATCTTCACCTGGTCGTCGGCCCGGCCGATCAGTTCCAGGGTGCCGTCCGGCCGCCAGCGGCCGGTGTCGCCGGTGCGGTACATCCGGCCGCCGGGGGTGCCCGCGTACGGCTCGGGGAGGAACCGCTCGGCCGTCAGCTCCGGTTGCTTCCAGTAACCGCGGGCCAGCCCGGGCCCGCCGATGTACACCTCGCCGCGCTCCCCGGGCGGCACCGGGCGAAGCCGGGCGTCCAGCACGTGCACGAAGGTGCCGAGCAGCGGCCGTCCGACCGGGACGGGGGCGTTCGCCGGGGCGGCCAGCAGCTCGGGGTGTATCTCGCACAGCGTCGAGGTGATGCCGGTCTCGGTGAGCCCGTACGCGTTGAGCAACCGGGTGCCGGGCAGCCGGCGCAGCGTCTCACGGCAGTCCTCGGCGGGGACGGTGTCGCCGCCGACGACCAGCAGCCGCAGCGCGTGCGCGGCGGGGCCGTGTTCGGGCAGCACCGCCAGCAGCCGGTGCCAGTACGTGGGCGTCAGGTCGGCCACGGTGATGCCGAGTTCGGGCAGCCGGTGGGCCAGCTCGATCGGTGCCCACGGGTGCCGCCCGCCGAGCACCAGCGTCGCACCGTTGAGCAGCGGGGTGAATATCTGTTCCAGTGACGTGTCGAAGCCCAGCGCGCCCAACTGGAGCACCCGGTCGGCCGGTGACAGAGCGTAGGCCTCGGCGATCCGCGACAGGGTGAACACCATGGTGCGGTGACTGACCGGTACGCCCTTGGGTTCGCCGGTGGTGCCGGAGGTGTAGATCAGGTAGGCGAGGTCGTCCGGGTCGGTGAGGTCGGGCGGCGGCACGGCGGTCGGCGGACCGGCCGACCGGTACGCCTCGACCAGCACGGCCGCGGGGAAGAGCCCGGCGTGGTCACGCGACGTCACCACCGGGCCGCCGCCGGAGTCGGCGGCCAACCGGGCCAGCCGCAGGTCCGGGTGGGACGGGTCGAGCGGCAGGAAGGCGCCGCCGGCCTTCAGCGCGGCCAGCAGTGCCACCACCATGTCGCCGCTGCGCTCCAGGCACACCGGCACCACCGAGTCGGGTCCGACGCCGAGCGCGCGCAGTTCCTCGGCCAGCCGGTCGCTGCGGCCGTCGAGTTCGGCGTAGGTGAGCGGTCCGTCGTCGCAGAGCACGGCGAGCGCGCCGGGGCGGGTCGCGGCCTGTTCGCGGAAGAGCGCGTGCACCGTGCGTCCGGGGGCGCCCGGCCCGGTCGGTCTCAGGTCCTGCCAGCGCGCCCGGACCTCGCGGCGGCATTCCGCGCGATCGCCCGGTCCGAATACGCTCCGCCATCCCTCGGGCACCGGGAGTTCGTTCGTCCAAATCGCATACTGTCCATCTCCGTTCACCAGGACGAGATGGGGCCCGAAATGGGGGGATTGCGCGTGATTCGACAGCTCCACCGGCGACGACCTCGACAGACGGCGGATGGATTAACCGGAAATATCGGGGAGCGCACGGCCTGGGCCCTGCACGGCCGCGGCCTCCGCCGCCCGCCACGGACCGCCCCCGATAATCTCGACTATAGGCACCCGTGCCTTGCTATGTATGATTGGGATCGCCCCAATTCTTGAGCGGTTCAGCTCACCACCTCCGAGGGAGGTAGCTGGGTTGACACGTCGACGACAGCGGCTGACGGTCTGTTATATCGGCTTGATGGTCCTGCTGACGGTTGTCTACTACCGTTTTCCCGCCGACCGCATCATCTGGTGGACGGGCATCGGGCTGAGCAGCTTCGCCGCCATCGTGGTGGGCGTCCGCCTCAACCGGCCCGCCCACGCGGCGTCCTGGTACCTGCTCGCGGTCGCCAACCTCAGCTTCACCATCGGCGAGGTCGTGCAGGTCATCCAGACCAACTACCTGCACCAGACCGCCTTCCCCTCCCTCGCGGACGCCTTCTACCTCGCCGAGTTCGTGCTCTACGCGCTCGGCGTCTGGGGGTTCATCCGCTGGCGCACCGCGCACCAGGACCGCGGCTCGCTGATCGACGCCCTCACGCTGACCGTCGGCCTCGCCCTGCTCAGCTGGATGTACCTGGTCGTCCCGTACGCCAGGAACCCGGAACTCACCTGGTTCCAGAAGGCCGTGTCGATCGCCTACCCGCTCGGCGACGTCCTCGTCCTCGCCATGCTGATGCGGCTGCTGGTGCCGCGCGGCGGCAAGAGCCCCGCCGTGGTCCTGCTCACCGTCGGCACGGTCGGCCTGCTGGTCTCCGACGTCCTCTACGGGCTGATCCAGCTGCACGGTGTCTGGCGGATCGGCACCCCCGTCGAACTCGGCTGGGCGGTCCTCTACACGGCCTGGGGCGCGGCGGCCCTGCACCCCTCGATGGTCGAGCTCACCAGACCCATCCCCACCCAGCCGCCGGACATCAGCCGCGGCCGGATCGCGCTGCTCGCCGTCGCCTCGCTGATCGCCCCGACCATGCTCGTGCTGGAGGTCACCCAGGGCGACGCCGCGAACGCGGCCGTGATCGGCGGATTCTCCGCCGTGCTGTTCCTGCTGGTGCTCTCCCGGCTCGCCGGGGTCGTCCTCAACCACCGCCACGCCGTGGAGCGCGAACGGGTGCTGCGGATGGCCGGCGCCTCGCTGGCCGGCGCCGTCACCGTCGAGCAGGTCGCCGACGCGGTGCGCACCGCCGCCTCCGCCCTGGTGCCCGCCGAGCCCGCGCACGTCGCGCTGCTCGCGGTCGGTGACGAGGGCACGCTGCGTGCCGACGGCGACGGCCCGATCGAGGTCGAACCCGTCCGCGAGAGCCGCCTGGTGCCCGTCGCCACCCTCGACGCGGGCCTCGCCGCCCGCCTGGAGGGCGCCCCCAGCGCCCTGATCTGCCCGCTCGTCCTGGAGAAGCGCCCCTCGGGCGACCCGCTGATCGGCGCCCTCGTCGTCGGCGGCACGGAGCACCGGCTCACGGCTTTATGGGGCACCCTCGACATCCTCGCCGGGCAGGCCGCCCTGGCGGTCGAGCGGGTGGTGCTGAACGACGAGATCAACCGCCGCAACAGCGAGCTGTACTTCCGGACGCTGGTGCAGAGCGCCTCCGACGTGATCCTCATCCTGCGCGCGGACGACACCATCCGGTACGCCAGCTCCTCGGCGGACCGCGTCCTCGGCTACCCCTCGCTCGACGGCCAGGCCCTCACCGACCTGGTGCCGCCGGAGGACAGCCGCGCCGTCAACCAGGCGCTGCTGCGGATGCGCACCCGCGAGCAGGCCGAGCAGCGCGAGCACTGGAGGCTGCTGCGGGGCGACCGCACGGTGATCGAGGCCGAGGTCCGCTGGAACGACCTGCGCGACGACCCCACGGTCGGCGGTCTGGTGCTCACCCTGCGCGACGTCACCGACCAGCGGCAGATGGAGCGCGAGCTCACCCACCGGGCGTTCCACGACTCGCTCACCGGCCTGGCCAACCGCGTCCTCTTCCAGGACCGGGTCGGCCACGCGCTCTCCCGCAGCGGCCGGCGCGGCACCGTCACCGGCGTGCTCTTCATCGACCTCGACGACTTCAAGGTGGTCAACGACACCCAGGGCCACGCGGTCGGCGACGAGCTGCTGGTCGCCGTGTCGCTGCGGATCTCCACCGCGCTGCGCACCTCCGACACGGCGGCCCGGCTCGGCGGCGACGAGTTCGCCGTGCTGGTCGAGGACGCCCTGTCGCCCGCCGACGTCGGGGCGACCGCCTCCGCGGTGCTCGCCGTCTTCGAGGAGCCGTTCAAGCTCAGCTCCGGCGCGGTCCGGGTGGCCGCCAGCGTCGGCGTGGCCACCACG
>NZ_JBEYFP010000315.1:0-6769 GCF_040634455.1 Kitasatospora sp. NPDC007106 | reverse complement strand
GGACGAGCGGTCGCCCCTGGACGGCCGGCCGCCGGCCCCGGTGCCGTCGCCGGTGCCGTCGCCGCCGCCGCCGGGGGCGGCGACCGGGCCCGGCCGGATGCCGCGGATCTCGCAGCGCGGTCCGCTGGCCCGCATCAGCCGCAGGTCAGCGGTGACCAGCGGCGCCCCGAGCTGCTCGGCGAGGGCGACGTAGGCGGCGTCGTCCGGGGTGAGGTTGTCCTTGAGCGCCCAGATCCGCCCCAGCAGCGGCGTCACGTCGACCCGCCGGACGGTCAGGGACGGCAGCCGGTCGGCGATCTCGGAGACCTGCTCGGCGGTGAGTTCACGGGCGAGGTAGAGGCCGCGCAGCGACTGCATCACCTCGATCAGCACGTGGTCGGGCGCGGCCCACTCGTCGTCCCGGGCGAGTTCGGCCCGGGCGGCGCGGCCGCGGTCCCCCTCGTCGGCCAGTGCCAGCACCAGTGCGGACGCGTCCACCACGATCATCTTCGACTGCCCCCGGGCTCTCGCTCCGGCCGGTCGGCCCGTCGTGCCGCCGGCTCGGCTCCACCGTAGCCGCCCCCGTCCCGGGCAGTCCCGCACGGTCCCGCGCCGTCCCGCCCGCTGTCGCGCCCCGGAACTGCGGTGCTCCGCTCCCTCTCAGCGGGCCGCCAGCATCCCCACCAGCACCGAACTCGCGTTGGCGGTGAGCGAGGCGGCCGCGAGCAGCGGCCCGGGCAGGCGGACGGTGCCGGTGCGGGCGTCCGGGCGGACGGCGGGTTCGGCCCGGCCCGCCGTCAGCAGTCCGGCCAGCACGGCCTCGACCGCGCACACCGAAGCCTCGGCGAGCGCGAAGGCCGTCCAGTAGGCTGCGGCGGGCCCGGCGGCGGCATGCCGGAGCGACCACCAGAGCACCGGGTGCGTCAGTCCGTTCACCGCGGCTCCCGCCAGGGCGGCCCGGGCCGGACGGACGCGGCCGAGGCCGGCGAGCGCCGCGGTGTACAGCGGCACTTCGACGAGCAGGGTGAGCGCGAGGGCCAGGGGATACGGCACGGGCGTGATGGTGCCACGGGAGGAACGGCCGGGAGGGATCGGCATGGCGGTCGGCGCGGTGCCGGCGGTGCGGACGGCGGGCGCGGCCCTGCCGACGGCCGGGTTCGTGCTGGCGGCCGCGATCGCCCTGGCGTTCGCGCTGCGCGCCCCCGTCGGCCTGGCGGTGCTCGGTCTCGCGACCTTCGGCATCCTGCACAACGTGCTCGAACTGCGCTACGTCGCGGGGCGCTTCGGGGAGGTGCTGGCCGGCCGGTTCCTGCGGCTGCTGCTGGTGCTGATCACCGGGATCGTGGTCTGCCGGCTGCTGCCGCCGGGGCCGGTCCCGCACGCCGCCGAGATCCTGCTCGCGTACGGGCTGCTGGCGGCGGCCTGTCTGCAGGCGTTGCGCGGGCGTCCGGCCGCGCTGGCCGGGGCCGCGATGGTGCTCTCGGCCGCGGCAGCGCTGTCGCTGTCCTTCCCGGCGTACCACTTCGTGGTGCTGGCGCACCTGCACAACCTGGTGCCGCTGGTCTTCCTGTGGGAGTGGTCGAGGCGGCTGCCGCGCGGCCGGGCGGTGTTCCTGGCCGTGCAGTGCGGCTGGGTGCTGGCCGTGCCGGCGCTGCTGCTGCTCGGGGCGCTGGACGGGGTGCTGGCCCCGGCCGACGGGGGAGTGGCGCGGCTGGCGGCCGCGTACACGCCGCCGGCCTGGCTGCACACCGCGGCGGGGCTGCGCTTCGTGGCGGTGTTCGCCTTCCTGCAGACCATGCACTACGTGGTGTGGGTGTGGTTCCTGCCGCGGCACGCGCCGGACGCCGCGGCGGCCTTCGAGCGGCGGGTGCCGCTGCTGCGGGGCGGCCGGGCCTGGCTGCTCGGCGCCGGCGCGGGGGCGGCGCTCGCCGTGCTCTTCGCCACCGACTGGGCGCAGGGCAAGGCGCTGTACGCGGCGGTGGCGAGCTACCACGCCTACCTGGAGTTCCCCGTCCTGTTGCTGCTGGTGGCGGGGCTCGCCCCGGCGGCGCCGTTCGACCGAAAGGACCTCTCGTGAACGCAACGGCCGTGCTGCTGGCGGACATCGCCCCGGAGCCCGCGGACTCCGCCGGGCCGCTGGTGATCGTCGTGGTGGGGGCTCTGGTGGTGGCCGGGGTACTGGCCCTGCTGTGGTTCGCGCGGTCGCGCCGCAGGGGCTGACCTGCTGCGGTTGCGCAGGGGCATCGCCGGGTGAAGTTTGGACGCAGCCATGCACTATGGTTTATCTCGACATCGAGATAACTTCGCACTATCATTTATCTTGACGTCAAGATAGTTGCCGAGAGCCGCACGCCTTCCACATCGGCGAGGTGGGCTTAGCTAAGGCTTACCTTACCATCGAGTGGACCCAGAAGGAGTCAGTCGTGTCCGCGAACAGCTTCGACGCCCGCAGCTCGCTGCAGGTGGGCGACGAGTCGTACGAGATCTTCAAGCTCTCCGCCGTCGAGGGTTCCGAGCGGCTGCCCTACAGCCTCAAGGTCCTGCTGGAGAACCTGCTCCGCACCGAGGACGGCGCGAACATCACCGCCGACCACATCCGCGCGCTGGGCAACTGGGACGCGACGGCCGAGCCGTCCGAGGAGATCCAGTTCACCCCGGCCCGCGTGATCATGCAGGACTTCACCGGTGTGCCGTGCGTCGTCGACCTCGCCACCATGCGCGAGGCCGTGAAGGAGCTGGGCGGCGACCCCTCCAAGATCAACCCGCTGGCCCCGGCCGAGCTGGTCATCGACCACTCCGTCATCGCCGACAAGTTCGGCACCCCGGACGCCTTCGTCCAGAACGTCGAGATCGAGTACGGCCGCAACAAGGAGCGCTACCAGTTCCTGCGCTGGGGCCAGACCGCCTTCGACGAGTTCAAGGTCGTCCCGCCCGGCACCGGCATCGTGCACCAGGTGAACATCGAGCACCTGGCCCGCACCGTGATGGTCCGCAACGGCCAGGCGTACCCCGACACCTGCGTCGGCACCGACTCGCACACCACCATGGTCAACGGCCTCGGCGTGCTCGGCTGGGGCGTCGGCGGCATCGAGGCCGAGGCCGCGATGCTCGGCCAGCCGGTCTCCATGCTGATCCCGCGCGTGGTCGGCTTCAAGCTCAACGGCCAGCTCCCGGCCGGCACCACCGCCACCGACCTGGTGCTCACCATCACCGAGATGCTGCGCAAGCACGGTGTGGTCGGCAAGTTCGTCGAGTTCTACGGCGAGGGCGTCACCGCCATCCCGCTGGCGAACCGCGCCACCATCGGCAACATGTCGCCGGAGTTCGGCTCGACCTGCGCGATCTTCCCGATCGACGCCGAGACCATCAACTACCTCAAGCTCACCGGCCGCGACGAGCAGCAGCTCGCCCTGGTCGAGGCGTACGCCAAGGAGCAGGGCCTCTGGCACGACCCGTCGGTCGAGCCGGTCTACTCCGAGTACCTGGAGCTGGACGTCTCCACCGTCGTCCCGTCGATCTCCGGCCCGAAGCGCCCGCAGGACCGCGTGATCCTGGCCGAGGCCGCGCAGAAGTTCGCCGAGGCGCTGCCGACCTACTCCGCCGAGGCCTCGAAGCCGACCGCCGTCACCGCCCCCGACGGCTCGTCCTACGAGATCGACAACGGCGCGGTCGTGATCGCCTCGATCACCTCCTGCACCAACACCTCCAACCCCTCCGTCATGCTGGGCGCCGCCCTGCTGGCGAAGAAGGCCGTGGAGAAGGGCCTGCACGTCAAGCCCTGGGTCAAGACCACCCTGGCGCCCGGCTCCAAGGTCGTCATGGACTACTACGAGAAGGCCGGCCTGCTCCCGTACATGGAGAAGCTGGGCTTCAACCTGGTCGGCTACGGCTGCGTCACCTGCATCGGCAACTCGGGCCCGCTGCCCGAGGAGGTCTCGGCCGCCGTCAACGCGTCCGACCTCGCGGTCGTCTCGGTGCTCTCCGGCAACCGCAACTTCGAGGGCCGGATCAACCCCGACGTCAAGATGAACTACCTGGCCTCCCCGCCGCTGGTGGTCGCCTACGCCCTCGCCGGCAACATGAACGTCGACATCACCCGCGACGCGCTGGGCCAGGACGCCGACGGCAACGACGTCTTCCTCGCCGACATCTGGCCCTCCGAGCAGGAGGTCGCCGCCGTCGTCGCCGGCTCCATCGACCAGGCCATGTTCGACAAGGGCTACCAGGACGTCTTCGCCGGCGACCACCGCTGGCAGTCGCTCCCCGTCCCGACCGGCAACACCTTCGAGTGGGACGCCGAGTCCACCTACGTCCGCAAGCCCCCGTACTTCGAGGGCATGGCCCAGACCCCGAGCCCGGTGACCGACATCGCCGGCGCCCGCGTCCTGGCCAAGCTGGGCGACTCGGTCACCACCGACCACATCTCCCCGGCCGGCAACATCAAGCCGGGCACCCCGGCGGCGCAGTACCTCACCGAGCATGGTGTGGAGAAGCGTGACTTCAACTCCTACGGCTCGCGCCGTGGCAACCACGAGGTCATGATCCGCGGCACCTTCGCCAACATCCGCCTGCGCAACCAGATCGCGCCGGGCACCGAGGGCGGCTACACCCGCGACTTCACCCAGGCCGACGGCCCGGTGTCGTTCATCTACGACGCCTCGCAGAACTACCAGGCCGCCGGCATCCCGCTGGTCGTCCTGGCCGGCAAGGAGTACGGCTCCGGCTCGTCCCGCGACTGGGCCGCCAAGGGCACCGCGCTGCTCGGCGTGAAGGCCGTCGTCGCCGAGTCCTACGAGCGCATCCACCGCTCCAACCTGATCGGCATGGGCGTCCTGCCGCTGCAGTTCCCCGAGGGCCAGACCGCCGACACGCTGGGCCTGACCGGCGAGGAGACCTTCTCCATCACCGGCGTCACCGAGCTCAACGAGGGCCGCACCCCCAAGACCGTCAAGGTCAAGGCGGGGGACGTGGAGTTCGACGCGGTCGTCCGCATCGACACCCCCGGTGAGGCGGACTACTACCGCAACGGCGGCATCCTGCAGTACGTGCTGCGCAGCCTGATCGGCTGAGTCCCGCAGTAGAACGCGAGCGGCCGGGCCGCACCCCTGTGCGGGGGTGCGGCCCGGCCGTCGCCGTGGTGGCACGGAAGCACGGCGACGCGGTCGGACCTGTCGGACCTCGTCCACACCGAACGGCGGGCCCTGCCGGCGGACGTCCGGGACCTGACCACGGAGCAGTGGACGGTGGAGTCGCCGTACGCGGGACGGAGCGTCCGCGACACGTCGGCGCACACGGCGGCGACGGCCCGGACCACCCCGCCGCTGTTCTTCCCCGGGACGGCCCGGGCCGGCTTCCGCTTCGAGGTGATGACGGCCCGGGAGGTCGCCGCACCGACCGTCGGGGAACCGGCCGCCACCGTGGCCGCCTTCGAGGCGGAGCTCGACCGGGTCCGCCACCCGCCCGGCCCGACGGACACCCGGCCCGGCGAGACGGCGGTGCACGCCGAGGACATCCGCCGCCCGCTCGGCATCACCCACGCCCATCCGCCGCGGGCGCTGACCCGCTGCGCCGACCTCCACCTCCGCCCGACGTCCTGATCGGGGGCAGGTGCCGGGCTGCGGCTGCGGGCCGCCGACACCTCCTGGACCGCCGGGGACGGGCCGGAGGTGGTCGGCCCGATGCCCTCCCTGCTGCCGGCCGTCACGGGCCGTCCGGCGGGCCTCGCCGGGCTCTCGGGGACGGCCTGCCGGTGCTCGCCTCCCGGCTCCCGGACCCGTTCCGGCACGCGGTGGCGGCGTACCGCGCCAACACCCGTCCGTGACCGCCCCCTTGTGCGCACCGGCCCCAGTGGACTAAACCTCTGTCTCGGCTTGGTTCAGACCAATTGACGCCGATTCAGAGAAGGCCACGGCATGCCCAGACGCACCTCCGCAGTCCTCGCGATGGCGGTCGCCGCCGCACTTGCCGCACCCACCGCCGCCCAGGCCCACGACCACGGCCCCCGCCTCAAGGGCGAGCGGGTCGGCTACTTCACCCAGTGGGGCATCTACGGCGGCTACTCCGCCAAGAAGGTGCAGGACTCCGGCCAGGCCGGAAAGCTCACCGTCCTCAACTACGCCTTCGGCAACGTCTCCGCCGACGGCACCTGCTTCGAGGCCAACGCCGCCGGTGTCGGCGACGCCTGGGCCGACTACCAGCGCCCGGTCGGCGCCGAGGAGTCGGTGGACGGCGTCGCCGACACCGCCGAGCAGCCGCTGAAGGGCAACTTCAACCAGCTGCGCAAGCTCAAGGCGAAGAACCCGCAGCTGCGCGCGGTGATCTCGCTCGGCGGCTGGACCTGGTCCAAGTACTTCTCGGACGCCGCCGCCACGGACGCCGCCCGCAAGAAGTTCGTCTCCTCCTGCGTCGACCTCTACCTCAAGGGCGACCTGCCGCAGCTCGGCTCCGCCGAGGGCGGCGCCGGTGCGGGCGCCGGCGTCTTCGACGGCATCGACATCGACTGGGAGTACCCCGGCGGCGGGGGCGACGCCGGCAACGTCGTCCGCCCGGAGGACGGCCGGAACTACACCCTGCTGATGCAGGAGTTCCGCCGCCAGCTGGACGCGCTCGGCCGGCAGCGGCACGCGCACTACCTGCTGACCGCCGCCGTCCCGGCCGGGGAGGAGAAGGCCGACCGGCTGGAGGTCCGCAAGGTCGCCAAGTCGGTGGACTGGCTCAACCTCATGACCTACGACCTGCACGGCCCCTGGGAGGCCCAGGGCCCGACCAACCACCAGGCCAACCTCTACTC
>NZ_JBEYFP010000314.1:0-6780 GCF_040634455.1 Kitasatospora sp. NPDC007106 | reverse complement strand
CGGGGCCAGGTGCGCTCGGCGCCGAGCTCGCGGGCGGCGTGCAGCGGCCAGTACGGGTTGCGCAGCAGTTCGCGGCCGAGCATCACGGCGTCGGCGCGGCCGGCGGTGACGACCTCCTCGGCCTGGGCGGGCTCGACGATCAGACCGACCGCGCTGACCGGGACACCGGCCTCGGTGCGGACCTGCTCGGCGAACGGCACCTGGTAGCCGGGGCCCAGCGCGATGGCGGCGTTCCGGACGTTGCCGCCGCTGGAGACGTCGACCAGGTCGATGCCGACGGCCTGGAGTTCCTTGGCGAGCAGCACCGTCTCCTCGGGCGTCCAGCCCGGCTCGCCGTCCAGCCAGTCGGTGGCGGAGACCCGGAAGAACACCGGCAGGTCCTCCGGCCAGACCGCGCGGACGGCGGCGGCGACCTCCAGGGCGAACCGGGCGCGGCCGGCGAACGAGCCGCCGTAGCCGTCGGTGCGGTGGTTGGAGTGCGGCGAGAGGAAGGAGTGGATCAGGTAGCCGTGGGCGCCGTGCACCTCGGCGACCCGGAAGCCGGCCTCCCGGGCGCGGACCGCGGCGGCGGCGAAGTCCCGCACCAGCTCGGCGATCTGCTCGGTGGTCAGCTCGTCCGGCACCGGGTAGCCCTCGCCGAAGGCGATCGGCGAGGCGCCGACCGGCTGCCAGCCGCCGTCCGCGGCGGCCAGCGGCTTGGAGCCGTCGTTCGGGCGGCCGGTGGCGGCCTTGCGGCCGGCGTGGGCGAGCTGGATCGCGGGCACCGCGCCGTGGGCGGTGATCAGCGCGGCGATCCGGGCCAGCGCCTCCTGCTGCCGGTCGTTCCACAGGCCGAGGTCGAAGGGCGAGATCCGGCCGTCGGGGCGGACGGCGGTGGCCTCGGTCATCACCAGGCCGGCGCCGCCCGCGGCGCGGGCGCCCAGGTGGGCGAGGTGGAAGTCGGTGGCGACGCCCTGTTCGGGGCCGTCCGGCGCCGCGGAGTACATGCACATCGGGGCGAGCCACACCCGGTTGGGCACGGTCAGCGAGCGGAGGGCGATCGGCTCGAACAGGGCGCTCACGGAAGCTCCTTCGGCGGTGGCCCGGGCGGGCCGGGAGGCTGGTGCTGCTCAGTACGATAACTCTCGTACTACGAGATCTGTCAAACTACGATGATCCTCGTACCATGAGGGGGTGACCGAAACCCGCCACGAGGCCTGCGCGCCCTTCCCGGAGCCCGCCGTCGGCGAGATCCGCCTGGAGGCCGTGCTGCACGCGCTCGCCGACCCCGTCCGCCTGCGGATCGTCTCCTCGCTGGCGGGCTGCACCGACCAGGTCAACTGCCTGGCCTTCGACGTGCCGGTGGCCAAGTCCACGCTCACCCACCACTTCCGGGTGCTGCGGGAGGCCGGAGTGATCCGGCAGGTGCGGCGCGGCACGTCGAAGATGAACTCGCTGCGCAGCGAGGACCTGGCCGCACGCTTCCCCGGACTGCTCGACAGCGTGGTGGCCGGGCACCGGGCGTCCCGGTACCCGGTCTGAACGTTCCGCCCGCGCGGACCGGGCCTCAGGCGGTCGGGACGCGGCCGTCGCCGCGGAGTTCGGCCAGCAGCACGCCCTGGTCGGCGATCATCTCGGTGAGGATCCGCCGCGCCGCGCGCAGCAGGTCGGCGACGTCCGGGGTGCTCAGCTCGTAGACCACGGTGTTGCCCTCGCGGGTCGCCGTGACGAGGTTGGTGCGGCGCAGCACGGCGAGCTGCTGGGAGAGGTTCGACGGTTCGATGTCCATCTCGGCGAGCAGTTCGCGGACCGGACGCGGACCGTCCTGGAGGAGTTCGAGGACACGGATGCGCGCCGGGTGACCGAGGGTTCGGAAGAACTCCGCCTTGGCCTGGTAGAGCGGGACCGGCATGCTCAGTCGTCCTCGTCTTCCTCTTCGTCCGGCGAGTGGGGCAGCTCGACGCCGTGGCGCGCGGCGATCCGCAGCAGACTCGTGATCCGCCCCCGGTAGGCCTGCACGCCGTCGTCGTCGCCCGCCTCCCTGGCGGCGGCGAGGTCGTCGCGGGCCTGCGTCAGCTGCGCCCCGAGCTCCTCGCGGAACAGGTCCGTCACGGCTGACCTCCGATGCCGGCAGCGGCGCCGGCCCACCGCCCGGGTCAGACCCGGGGAGTCCAGCATCCAAGACTGGGAAAACTTCTTCAAGTTTCCGACCGAGTACGGCACCTCGCCCACCGGAGGGTGTACCGGCCCGACCGCACCGGCCTCCGCGACCGGTGCGGGGCCTGTGCGGCGCTCGGTGCGGGGCCTGTGCAGCGGTCGGTGCGGCGGTCGGTGCGGCGAGTGCCCCGTCAGCCGCGGTAGCGGTTCGCGGCCCGGCCGCGGACGCCCGGCTCGCAGGCGAAGATCCCGCCGGCCAGCGGCTGCTCGGCGAGCTGGGCCGGGGTGAGGTTCTCGGTGGCGGTGGTGATGTAGAGGGTGTCCAGGTCGGGGCCGCCGAAGGCGCAGCTGGTGGTCACGGTGGCCGGCACGCGGACGACCGTGTCGAGGGTGCCGTCCGGCAGGTAGCGGCAGACCGTGCCGGCGAAGGCCACCGCGACCCACACCCCGCCCTCGGCGTCGACCGCGAGACCGTCCGGCACGCCGCCCTCGGTGGTGACGAACGGACGGGGGTCGAGCAGCCGGCCCTCGCGGTAGCGGTAGGCACGCACCTCGCGGGTCGGGCTGTCCGCGTAGTAGGCGGTCTCGCCGTCCACCGACCAGTCGAGGCCGTTGGAGATGGTGACCGAGGCCAGCGCGGTGTGCACGGTGTGGTCGGCGTCCAGGCGGTGCAGGGTGCCGCGGCCCGGCTCGTGCGAGTAGGCCATGGTGCCGGCGAGCAGGCGGCCCTCGGGGTCGCAGACGGCGTCGTTCATCCGCAGCTCGCCGCCCTCGGAGTCGAGGTCGGCGATGCGGGTCGTCCGCTCGCCGTCGAACAGCGCGAAGCCGTCCGCGACGGCCAGGACGAGCCCGCCGGCCTCGCGCAGGGCCACCGCGCCGACCGGCAGGCCGGCCTCGAACAGGGTGCGCTCCCCGGTCGCCGGGTCCCAGCCGTGCACCCGGCCGGCCAGGATGTCGACCCAGCGGAGCATCCGGTGGCGGTCGTCCCAGAGCGGGCTCTCGTTGAGGTGGGCGCGGTCGCGGACGACCGGCTCGGCGTGCAGGGTGCGGGGCATGGGGGCTCCTGGTCGGGCGGATGCGGGACGGCCGGTGGGGGGCGGCCCGGTCTCAGGAGAGAACGATGCGGTGATGCGTGGTCAGCCTGCGCTGCGCGTCCAGAATGTGGAAGGAAACCATCGGCGGGTGGTCGAATTCCAGCTCCTCGCCGCTCTCGAAGGGCAGCAGGGCGGTCGAGACCACGCCGGGCGCGACCGCCAGCGGCAGACCGGCGAAGCGGGTGGCCGCCGGGGTGTGCGCGTGGCCGCAGAGCACGGCGGCGACCTGCGGGTGGCAGCGCAGCACCGCCGCGAGGCGCTCCTCGTCGAGCAGCCGGATCGGGTCGACGACCGGCAGGTGGAGCTCGACCGGCGGGTGGTGGAAGGCGACCACGGCGGGGACGTCCCGGCGGGCCCGGCTGAGGGTGGTGTCCAGCCAGCCCAGGGTCTCCTCGTCGAACCGGCCCTCGTCGCGGCCGGGGACGCTGGAGTCGCACATCAGCACGGTGAGCCCCGGGAGTTCGTGCAGCCGGTTCACCGGCGCCGCCGACGGCTCCTCGCCGAGCAGCACCGCCCGGTACGCCTCGCGGACGTCGTGGTTGCCGGGGCAGGTCAGCACCGGCCAGCGGTCGGAGGCGAGCACCCGGGCGACCGCGGCGTACTCCTCGGCGAGGCCGTGGTCGGCGAGGTCGCCGGTGACCAGGACGGCGTCGATCGGGCCGGGCACCGCCTCCAGGTGGGCCATCACCCGCGCGGCCCTGGCCTCGGCGCGGGCACCGCCGTCCGGCCCGTCGGGACCGGTGCGGACCTGACCGAGGTGGATGTCGCTGAGGTGGGCGATCACCGGCATGCGGGGCCTCCAGGAATCGGTGGAAGGGACTCGGTGGAAGGGACATGGGGATCGGGCCGGTCAGGGCGGTGCGCCGTCCGCCGGGAGCAGGTCCCGCCGGCCGCCCGGGCCGAGCAGGACCTCCCGGCGGTTCTTGGCGCTCTTGATCCACGCCGGGAGGCGGCTCGCCGGGGTGCCGTTGCCGCGGGCCGGCGGGCGCAGCACCGCCGAGACGTACGCCTCGACGGCGTCCACGTGGGCGGCGTCCAGGGCCCGCAGGACGTTGCCGCGGATGTCGGTGCGCAGCCGGAGCGGCAGGCCGGAGACCGGGTCGGTGCCCTGGTTGCGGCGCCGGGAGGGGTGGACGGCCACCGGGTGGCGGGAGCGCGTCCCGCAGTCGCAGCGCAGTGCGCGGTCGCGGACCGTACCGGGCCGGGCCGGGCCGGGCCAGGCCAGGCCAGGCCGAGCCGGGTGGCGTGCTCTGCGGTGTGCCGCGGCGTGCGGCCGCAGGTGGGGCAGCGCTCGCCGCCCGTCACCGGGACGGGGCCGGCGAAGGAGCGGCCGCTCTCGCGGACCGGCCCGCGGGAGGTGCGCAACAGGCGGGCGCCGGTGCGGTCGGCGCGGGAGTCGCAGCGGGGGCAGCGGACCGGGGCGGTGCGCAGGGACAGGTGGTGGTCCGTCCGTGCCCGCTGGTGCGGCTCCATTCGACGGCCTCCCCCGGGTCGTGGCGGCCGGGCTCCGCGGCGGTTCGGGGCCGGTCCTGGACCAGGAGCCTAACGCCGTGGCGGGGCCGTGTACCCGGCCATCGGCCACTTCGGGGGTGCGGGCCCCGAAGTGGCCGATCGGGTCAGCCGACCGGGGCCTCGGCGGGGCGCTTGAACATCCGGGTGGCGGTGATCTCGCCGTGGACGGTCGGACCGTCCGGGTCCTGCGGGGCGGGCAGGCCGGGGCGCAGGTGCTCCTCGACCGAGATGTACTTCAGGCCGGCCCGCAGGTCGGCGTCGTTGCGCAGCCGGATCACCAGCGGGAACTCGGCGAGCGCGGTGGTGTCGAACAGGCCGGTGGTGTAGATCAGCTGCACGCCCAGCGCGTCGGCGACGGCCCGCTGCAGCTCCAGCAGGTAGGTGGCGTTGGCCCGGCCGATCGGGTTGTCGAGGAAGAGCGTGCCCGCGTGCCGCAGCTGGGACTGGCCGCGGTCGTTGGCGCGCAGCGCGGCCATCGTGCAGTACAGCGCGATGGCGGCGGTGAGCAGCTGGCCGCCGGAGAAGACGTCCGACATCTGGCCGACGCCGACGCGTTCGGCGCGCAGCACCGCGTCGGGCTTGAGGATCTCGACGCTGACGCCCTTCGGGCCGATCGCCGCCGCGACGCCGCGCAGCAGCAGCGACATGCCGTCGCGGCGCAGGTCGGAGTTCTTCTTCACGGCGGCGCGGGTGGCCTCGTCGATGACCTCGCCGAGGCGCTCCACCAGGACGGCGTGGTCCGGGTCCTCGAAGCGGATCCGCAGGAACTCCTGGCCGGACCACTCCCCCAGGCCCTCGGGCAGGCGGGAGAGCCGCTGGGCGGCCCGCAGCGTGGCGAGCGAGGACTCCACCAGGCCGCGCAGCCGGTCGACGATCGAGCCGCGGTTGCGCTCCAGCTGGGCGAGTTCGTCGGTGAGGACGCGCAGCCGGGGTGCGAAGGCGGCGGCCCAGGCGGCGGCGTGCTCGGGCAGGGCGGCGGTGGGCAGTTCGCGGATCTGCTGGCGGGCCGGGGTGCGGACGGCTTCGTAGCGGGCCGCGTTGGCGTGCCGGATGAGGGCGTCGGCGGCGTCGCGGACGGCGAGTTCGGCGCCGCTCAGCTCGGCGGCCGCCGTCCGCAGGGTGCGGCGGCTCTCGGTGGCGGCGGTGCGGGCCTCGGCGAGGCCGCCGAGGTACGGCTCGGCGTGCGGCTCGGCCTCGTCCGGGTTGTCGCGCAGGCCGTCGCGGAGCTGCACCGCGGTCTCGTCGAAGTTCGCCGCGGCGGCCTGCGCCGCCTCGAAGGTGCGCAGCAGGTCGGCGTGTTCGGTGCGGGCCGTCTCCAGCCGCTCGCGGCGCTCGGCGAGCCGGGTGGTGGCGGTGCGCAGCAGCGTCTGGGCGTGCTCCGGGTCGGCGGGGACGAGGTCCTCGGGGAGTTCGGTGTGGGCCTCGCCGTCGGCGGGGGCGGAGCGCTCGGCGTCGCCGCGGAGCCGACCGAGCTGTTCGCTGGCGGTGGCGGAGCGGGCCTCGATGGTGGCGACCAGTTCCTCCGCGCGGGCGGCGGCGGCCTGCCGGGCGGGGCCGTCGGCGCCGTCCGGGCTGGCGAGGAGCTCCTCGGCGCGGGTGCGGACCTTGTTGGTGAGCCGGTCGAGTTCGGCCGCGGCGGCGGCCTCGTCACCCTCGGCACGGGCCTGCTCGGCACGCAGGTCGGCGCCGACGCCGACCTTCTCGTAGACCTGGGAGGCCGCCCGGTAGGCCTCGCGGAGGGCGGGCAGCGAGGCGGGGGTGCCGGTGGGCTCGGGGGCGTCCTCGGCGACGGTGGAGAGTTCGGCGCGTTCGGCGCGCAGGGTGCGGGCGGTGCGGCGGGCGTCGTCGGCGGCGCGCTGGGCGGCGCGGCGGTCCTCGTCGCAGGTGCGGGCGCGTTCGGCGCAGACGGTCTGGCGGCGGTCGCACTCGGCGGCGTCCTCGGCGAGTTCGCGCTGCCGGCGCGTCCAGTTGGCGCGCTCGCGCAGCCGGAAGGCGAGGCCGGCCAGCGCGTCGGCGCGGCGGCGGGCCCGCTGGGCGG
>NZ_JBEYFP010000313.1:0-6787 GCF_040634455.1 Kitasatospora sp. NPDC007106 | reverse complement strand
GGTCGTCGGTGAAGGCGCGGCCCAGGTAGATCGGCGGCGAGCAGCCCGCCGGGCGGACAGGCCAGCAGCACCCGGTGGCCCGCCGCGCGCTGCCCGCGGACGAGGTCCACCACCACCCGGGCCACCCCGCCGTCGACCGGCTGCGCGGCATGAAGGATCGTCAGATACACGGCCGCGAGCCTAGGTTGGGGCGGCCGCCGGCGGGCCCGGGATCACCCGTCCCGGGGACGGGGCACCACCCGTACGGCGCGGGCCGTCCGCACGGGTGTGCGCAGGGTCGTACGGCCGCTCGACCAACCGGCGGACGGCTGCTCGACGACCGCCCGACGGCTACTCGACCTCGGTGGAGAGCCGGTCGAGGACCGCGCCGTGGATCCGGTTGAGGCCCTTGGGCGCGAAGGTGCGCTCGAAGAAGCCGCCGATGCCGGTCGCACCCTGCCAGGAGGCGTCGACCACGACCTTGGCGCCCTCCCCCGCCGGGGTGACCGTCCAGGTGATCACCATGCTGGAGTTGGCGTCCGTCTCCACCAGGGTCTGCGGCCGCGGCTCGGTCACCGAGAACAGGCAGTCCCGGACCCGCTTCTCGGTGGCCTGCAGCCGCCAGTGCACCTGGGTGCCGGCGCCCGTGCCGCCCGCACGGACCTCGTACTCGCTGTACTGCTCGGGCAGCAGCCGCGGCCGGACGGTGGCGTAGTCGGCGAGCGCCTCATACACCCGCTGCGGGGACGCCTGGTAGACCCGCTCGGTGATGGCCTGGACCTTGCCCATGGGGGCTCTCCTTCACTGGACTTCGCCGCCGCCGCTCGGGGGCGCCGGCCGAACGCGCCCAAGCCAACCACACCGGCCCCGCCGCACCCGCGACTCACCCCGGGGCGCGGGTTAGGCTTGCCGGTGTGCTCGATCAGGTGACCGCCCTCCGCTACCTCGATCCGCTGCGTGCCGGCGGGTCGGTGCCCGGCGTGGTCGAGACGGACGACCTGGGCACCTACGTGGTCAAGTTCACCGGTGCGGCCCAGGGTGCCAAGGCCCTCGTCGCCGAGGTGATCGTGGGCGAGCTGGCCCGCCGGCTGGGGCTGCGGGTGCCGCCGCTCGTCCTGGTCGACTTCGACCCCGCCGTCGCCGCCCACGAACCGGACACCGAGATCCAGGACATCCTGCGATCCAGCGCCGGACTCAACCTCGGCATGGACCTGCTGCCCGGCGCCCGCGACTTCACCCCCGGCGCCCTGCCCGTCGACCCGCTGGAGGCCGGCCGGATCGTCTGGCTGGACGCCCTCACCGGCAACGTCGACCGCACCGTCCACAACCCCAACCTGATGGTCTGGCACCGGCGGCTCTGGCTGATCGACAACGGCGCCGGGCTGATCTTCCATCACCGGTGGTCCGGCGCGGCCGCCTCGGTGCTCAAGCCGTACCCGATGAACGCGCACGCCCTGGGCGCCTTCCGGCCGGCGGTGGCCGCGGCCGACGAGGAGTTCGCACCGCGGGTGACCGAGGAGCTGCTGCGCGAGGTCGTCGGCCTGGTGCCGGAGCCCTGGCTGGCCGACGAACCCGGGTTCGACTCGCCGCAGGCCGTCCGCGACGCGTACGTGGCGCACCTCGCCGAACGGGCCGCGGGGTCCGCCGCCTGGCTGCCGACCGAGTTCGCCTCGCCCGAGGAGCTGCGGGCCGCCGAGGAGCGCCGCGCCGCGGCCACCATGGCCGCCCGCCCCGCCTGGCTCAAGCAGGTCCCCAACCGCCACGGCCTCGCCCAGGTCGAATCCGACTGGACCCGCCACATCGGCTGACGAGGGCGAGCCGCCAGGGCGCGTGGGGCCCTGATCTGCCCTACCCGACCAGAAGCGGTACCCGTCCCCGGACTGCGCAGTTTCCCGGCCCCCTGTTGGCTCACTCCTAATACAAGGGCGGTACCGGCTCTGCGCCGGCGGCGAGGAGGAGGCCTTCGGCGAGGGTGCCGCAGAAGAGGCAGAAGGCCACCAGTGCGGCCCGTTCCAGGGGGTCCAGTCGGCGTACCCGTGGTGTCCACAGCAGCAGTGCCGCCCCGCAGAGGCCGGTCAGCGGGCCGCCGAGCACGAGGAGGCCGGCCCGCAGCCAGTCGCCCGCTCCGGCCGAGGCCGTCCCGCCCACGCCGAAGCAGACGCCGATCGCCAGCAGCACCAGCCCCGGTACCGCGACCACCAGGCTGCCCGCGAGCACCAGCACCGCGCCGGTCCTGCGCCGTCCGTCCGTCCCGACCATCCCGACCACTCCCCCGCTCCTCCGGCCCCCGTACCGAGGGTCGCCGGAAACGGCCCTGCCCCGCCTGAGTACGGATACTCGGGCGGGGCAGGGGAGTTCGTCCGTCGTTCAGCCGGCCGAAGCCCAGGACGTCACCGACGTCACAGGCGCCACCAGTCGGCGGCCTTGTCGGCGTTGACGATGCCCGCGCCGTAGAAGCCGTTGCCGTGGCCGGAGGTCTCGCAGACCGCCTTCCAGGCGCCGTCGCCGCTGGGGTCGAAGGTCGCCGGGCAGGAGTGGTCGTCGGCCTGGTGCTGCAGCATGGCGCGGAGCTCGTCCGGGCCGGCCCACGGGTGGGTGGAGGCGAGCAGCGCGGCCACGCCCGCGGCGTGCGGGGAGGCCATCGAGGTGCCCTGCATGTAGGCGTACTTGTTGCCGCGGACGGTGGAGAGGACCCGGCCGTTCTTGTCGGGGGTGTCCGGCAGCTGGTAGCGGGAGTCGCCGCCGGGGGCCGCGACGGTGGCCTTGCCGAGGCCGTAGCTGGAGTAGAAGGACTTGTCGCCCTTGTCGCCGACGGAGGTGGTCACCACGATGCCGGGCAGTTCGGTCGGCAGCGAGACGCAGTTGTCGTCGATCGGCCGGGGGGCGGGGGTGGTGTCGTCGGGGCTGGTGGTGTCGGTGGTCTTGTGGGCGAGGTCGATGTTCTCGTTGCCGGCGGCGGCGACGCTGAGCACGCCGTTGCGCTGCGAGAAGGCGACGGCCCGCTTGACGGCGGTGACGATCGCGGCCTGGTCGGGGTCGGTCTTGCAGTTGAACAGCCACGGGTCGATGTAGTAGCTGTTGTTGGTCACCTGGAAGTGGTGCTCACCGGCCCACATGAAGCCGCAGATGGCGTACTCGGGGTAGATGAACCCGCCGTCGTCGACGACCTTGACCGCGGCGAGGCGGACGTTCGGCGCGATGCCCTCGATGCCCTTGCCGTTCTTGGCGGCGGCGATGGTGCCGGCCACGTGGGTGCCGTGGTCGCTGGAGGTGGGCTGCCAGGACTGCCAGGAGGTGTCGGCCTTGCCGCCGTTGATGCAGGAGGCGGAGAGCGAGGCGTCGACGTTGGGCGCGAGGTCCTCGTGCGTGGCGTCGATGCCGGAGTCCAGGACGCCGACGACCACCCGGCGGCTGCCGAGGGTCTTCTCGTGGGCCTTGTCGACCCCGATCTTCCGCATGTCCCACTGGTTGGCCCAGAGCGGCTCGGAGCCGTCGGCGGGCGCGGCGGTGGGGACGGCGGCCGGTTCGGCCACCTCGACGTCGTTGCTCTGGACGATCCCGGCGGTGCGGCTGGCACCCACCGAGTCGACGGTCTTCGAGGAACGCAGCTTGGCCGCGAAGTCCTTGTCGGTGGAGCGGGCGACGACCACGCCGATCTGCTCGTAGGAGACGACCACGGTGCCGCCGAGGGCGGCGATCTCCCGCTCGGCCTTCTTCACCTGGCCGTGGTTGGCCTTGGTGTTCACCACGTAGCTGAGCAGTGGGCCGGGCGCGTCCGCGGCGCCGGCCGCGGCGGCGGTTCCCGACGGCAGCGCGATGGCTCCCGCCGTGGCGAGGGCGAGGCCCAGCGCCGCCGTCCTGGTCCGGCGTATCCGAGGAACACTCATAGGGGTTGACCCTCCGGAGTCTCGAAGTGTGCCCCGCTGGTGGCGGTGGCACGTGAGGTGGACCGGACGCTATTGAACGCGCGTGGTGATCCGCAAGACCACGGACACGAAATGCGCACAACAGCGGTGCCCGGCCCGCTGTCAGCCGGGCCGGGCACCTGTCCTGTTCGTCCGTCACGTCACGGTGGGGCGAAACCCCGTGTTGCCGTCAGGAGTTGAAGAGCTCCCCGTAGGTCGCGAGAGCGGTCGCGATGTCCGCCTGCGCCCAGAAGCGGTGGTACGTGAAGGTCGGCGCGGCGCCGCCGTCCAGGTAGGACTGGACCTTGGCGAAGGCCGGGTCGTTCTTGTAGAAGGAACGGATGGAGAGGAAGGTGGACGCCGAGTTGATCGGGTCGCCGTTGGGCATGGTGCCCGTCCAGCCGGACGGGACGGAGACCGAGTCCTTGAACCGGCTGTAGTCCGTGCGGGTCTCCGGGACGGAGATGCCCAGCGCGTCCTGGTTGTTGGCCCACATGCCGTCCAGCAGCTTCTGCGCGGCGGTCTTCGCCGCGGCGTTGCCGGACTTCGCCGCGTAGTAGGACAGCAGCTTGGCGTACGAGCCCGCGACGCCGACGTCACTGGTCTGGTCGACGACGGTCACGTGCAGCGAGGCGTTGCTGCCCGGCGCGCTCGCGTTCCAGGTGTCCGGCTTGCCCGTCCAGGCCAGCGTGGACGGGATCTTGAACGAGCCGTCGCTGTTGAACGTGGTGTTCGCCAGCGCCCAGGTGACCCACTTGTCGAGCACGGCCTTGGCCTTGGTGTCGCCGCTCGCGTAGTAGTACTCGGCGAGCCGCTCCACGCCCCAGGCCTGGAAGCCGAACCACTGGTTGGACGGCGGGTCGTGGTAGACCGGCGCCTCGTCGTAGTACATCCCGTAGAAGGTCGGGGTGCCGGCCGGCGGGGTGGCGTAGGCGCCGTCCCAGCTGTTGGTGGCACCGCCCGCGATGGCGCCCTCGCTGGACTGCAGCCACTGCAGGAACTCCACCTGGCGGCCCAGGCTGGTCGTCCAGTCGGTCTTGCCGGTGGCCGACTTGGGCGCCATGGCGGTGTTGTTCACCAGGGCGTAGGCGGCCATCGGGTTCTGGTAGCCGCCGTGCGCGGCGCTGTCGCCGATGCGCCAGGCCCAGCCGGCGCTGCTGTCGGTGGCGCCGCCCCAGGCGTAGTACCAGGACAGCAGGTAGTGCTCGCTGCTCTTGCCGGAGCCGGCCGCGCAGACGGTCGGGCCGACGCAGTTCCCGATCTTCTTGAAGTACTTGTCGAAGAACGAGTAGCGCAGGTAGTCGCCCATCTTGCCGGCCTTGGCCACGGCGGTCGCGACCTGCGAGCCGTTGCCCTGGGCCTTGGCCCAGGTGTCCGCCCAGTAGGCGGCCTGGATGGCGCGGGCGTCGGCGTCCGGGGCGTCGGTGAACTTCCACTGCTTGGCGTAGGACGCGTCCTTGATGAACAGGTCCAGGTAGCCGTTCTTGCCGCCGTAGGCGAACTTGTCGCAGGTGGGCTGCGGGATCGTCTCCCAGACCGACTCCTGCGGGCCGCGCTGGTAGGTGTTGATGTAGGACGGTCCGGTGTCGGTCGGGCCGGCCTCGCACTTGCCGGGCGAGTTGCCGTAGCCGTACACGTTGTCCACGTCCTGCAGCCAGTGCATGCCGTAGATGTCGTCGGTGCCGTAGGCGGACTTCAGCTCCGCGGCGATCGGGTCGTTGCCCGGGGTCACCGAACTGTCCATCTGCGACGGGTAGTCGCTGGGCAGCGGGTGCTCGGGGGCGTAGGTCGCCGGCTTGCTCGCGTTGTAGAAGCTGTTCGTCGACTGGTCGGCGTGCGTGGGGATCATGTACGTCTCCATGAGCGTCCACGCCGCGTTGAACTTCGACCAGTCCTTCGTCACCCGGCCGTACTGCGCCTCCAGCCACAGCAGGTAGCTGTAGGCCTCGGAGGTGGTCTCGTGGCCCTGGTCCGGCGCCTCGACCAGCAGGGTCTCCACCGAGTGGTAGGGGATGCCCTCGGGCGAGAAGTAGCCGTTCGCCGGCGCCTTGATCTTGTTGTAGAGCTGCAGGAAGCGGTCGTCGTAGACGCCCGTCCCGGCGGCGAGTTCGGTCACCGTGACCACCGAGCTGGTGTAGCCGGTGGCGGTGGAGGTGAAGTTCGCGGAGCCGGTGGAGCCCGCGTCGGCCGCCAGGGTGACGGTCTGCGCGGTGGACCAGTTCGACGGGGTGAAGGTGAGCGTGGCACCGGCGCTGATGGAGAGCCCGGTGTTGCCCGAGGTGCGGGTGGTGGTGACGGTGACGTTGCCGCTGGGCTGCGAGGACAGCTTCAGGGCGAAGGTGCCGGTCTTGCCCTGGGTCACCGACAGGGTGGTGGGCACCGCGGTGATCGACGGGCCGGCGGCGACGGTGATGCCGGCCGGGGTCGACTCGCTGGTCGCACCGAGGCTGTCGTACGCCTTGGCGTAGACGGAGTGGCTGCCGGAGGCGGCACCCGTCCAGCTGAAGGTGTACGGCGCGGTGGTGGCGGTGCCGATCAGCGTGGTGTTGTCGTAGAACTCGACCTTGCCGATGGACGCGCCGTCCGCCGCGGCGGCACTGGCGGCCAGCGGGATCGCCGCGCCGGCGGCGTAGTTCGCGCCCGCCGAGGGGCTGGTGAGCGCGACCGTGGGGGCGGCGTGCGCACCGGTGCAGGCGGTGCCGTTGACCGCGAACGAGGTCGGCGCCGCATTGGTGCCGCTGTACGAGAAGTTGGCACCGGCGGTCACCGACTGTCCGGCGCCGATGCCGGCCGCCCAGGCCGGGTTGCTGACGGTGACGTTCTTGCCGGACTGCGACCAGGTGCCGTTCCAGCCGGTGCCGGAGAGCGTCTGGTTGCCGGTGTACGCGTACGTCAGCGTCCAG
>NZ_JBEYFP010000312.1:0-6789 GCF_040634455.1 Kitasatospora sp. NPDC007106 | reverse complement strand
GGCCGCGACCCCCCGCGCCGAGCGCGCCCGCATCCTGCACGCCGTCGCCGACGGCGTGGAGAAGCGACTGGAGGACCTGGCCCAGGTCGAGACCCACGACAACGGCGCGCTGCTCCGCTCCCACCGGCGCGGCGTCATGCCCCGCGTCGCGCACAACTTCCGCTTCTTCGCCGACCGGCTGCTCACCCTGGACCACGAGGACTTCGACACCCGCGGCCACACCAACCACGTCTCCTGGGACCCGGCCGGCCCCTGCGTGCTGATCACCCCGTGGAACGCGCCGCTGATGCTGGCCACCTGGAAGGTCGCGCCCGCCCTCGCCGCCGGCAACACCGTCGTCCTCAAGCCCGCCGAGTGGTCCCCGCTCACCGCCTCGCTGCTCGCCGACATCGCCGCCGAGGCCGGCCTGCCCGCCGGCGTCCTCAACGTCGTCCAGGGCCTCGGCGCCGAGATCGGCGACGCCCTCACCTCGCACCCGGACGTGCGCCGGATCAGCTTCACCGGCTCCGTCCCCACGGCGAAGCGGATCGCCGCCTCCGCCGCGGCCAACCTGACCCCGCTGAGCCTGGAACTCGGCGGCAAGTCGCCGCTGCTGGTCTTCGCCGACGCCGACCTGGACCTCGCGGCCGACCTGGCGGTCGAGCAGTACGACAACGCCGGCCAGGTGTGCCTGGCCGCCACCCGCCTGCTCGTGGAGGAGGGCGTCGTCGAGGAGTTCACCCGGCGCTTCACCGAGCGGGCCGCACGGCTCGTCCAGGGCGACCCGCGCGAGGAGGCCACCGACATCGGGCCGACCGTCCACCCGCGCCAGCTGGAGAAGATCGACGGCTTCGTGCGCCGGGCCGTCGCCGCCGGCGCCCGGGCCGTCGTCGGCGGCCACCGCAAGGACGCGCAGTACTACGCGCCGACCCTGCTCACCGACGTCGCCCAGGACTCGGAGATCGTCCAGGAGGAGGTCTTCGGACCCGTCCTGACCCTGCAGACCTTCCGCACCGAGGACGAGGCCGTCCGGCTCGCCAACGACACCCGCTTCGGCCTGGCCGCCACCGTCGCCACCGGCTCCCGCGAGCGCGCCGAGCGGGTCACCGCGCAGCTCGTCGCGGGCACGGTCTGGGTCAACTGCTTCTTCGTCCGCGACCTCGGGGCCCCCTTCGGCGGCGCCCGCCACTCCGGCGTCGGACGCGAGGGCGGCGACTGGAGCTTCGACTTCTACTGCGACCTGAAGAACACCGTCACCGCACCGAAGGGCTGGACCGACCATGGGTGAGATCGTCGGAGCGGGCCTGCTGGCCCACGTCCCCACCGTGATGCTGCCCGAGGCGACCCGGCGCGAGCTGAACGAGGGCAGGGAGATCAGCCTCGTCACCGGCCTGCAGCAGCTGCGCCGGGAGGTCTTCGAGCGGGACGACTACGACACCGTCGTCGTCCTCGACTCGCACTGGGCCACCACCGTCGAGTTCGTCGTCACCGCCCAGGACCGCCGCGCCGGGCTGTTCACCTCCGAGGAGCTGCCGCGCGGCATGTCCCGGATGCCCTACGACTACCCCGGCGACCCCGAACTCGCCCGGAACGTCGCCGAGTTCGCCGAGAAGCACGGCACCTGGATCACCCCGATCGACGACGCCTACCTGCCCGTCTACTACGCCACCATCAACCTCTGGAAGTACCTCGGCGAGGGCCTGCCCGACAAGCGCTGGGTGACCGTCGGGGTCTGCCAGACCGGCGACATGGAGGACCACCTGCGGCTCGGCCGGGCCCTGGCCGACGGCATCGCCGCCACCCCCGGCCGGCGCGTCCTGGTCGTCGCCTCCGGCGCCCTCTCGCACACCTTCTGGCCGCTGCGCCAGCTGCGCGACCACGAGTCCAGCGACACCAGGCACATCTTCACCCCCGAGGCGCGCGCCGCCGACCTCGAACGGATCGCCTGGTTCCAGCAGGGCCGCCACGACCTGGTGCTCGACACCATGGACGAGTTCTGGCGGTACAAGCCGGAGGCCCGCTTCTTCCACTACCTGATGATGGCCGGGGCCCTGGGCGAACGGGCCTGCACCGCACGCGCCCGCCAGTACGGCGAGTACGAGAACTCGATCGGCACCGGCCAGGCCCACCTGTGGTTCGACCGGCCCGCCGCCGGCTGGACGGCCCCGCGGACCCCCGTCCGCCACGACCCCCACCACCACGTCGACCCCCACGGAGAGGACTTCTGATGCCCGAGTACCGCCGCATCCTGCTGGACGGGGCGGCCGTCCAGGTCGTCCGCGACGGCGAGGAGCTCGTCGCCGGCGACGGCCGCCGGGTCAAGGTCGAGGACGCCCACCACCTCCCCCCGGTCGTCCCCAGCAAGATCATCGCCGTGCACCTCAACCACCGCAGCCGGGTCGAGGAGTTCCGCATCGGGCTCGGCCCCGCGCCCACCTACTTCCACAAGCCCACCTCCTCGCTGAACTCCCACGGCGGCGCGATCGTGCGCCCCGAGGGCTGCAAGTGGCTCAACTACGAGGGCGAGGTCGCCATCGTCATCGGCAGGACGGCCCGCAACATCGCGCCCGCCGAGGCGGGGGAGTACATCGCCGGCTACACCGTCGCCAACGACTACGGCCTGCACGACTTCCGCGACACCGACGCCGGATCCATGCTGCGGGTCAAGGGCTCCGACACGCTCTGCCCGCTCGGCCCCGGACTGGTCACCGACTGGGACTTCCGCGGCAAGTCGCTGCGCACCTACGTCAACGGCGAGGTGGTGCAGGACGGTTCGACCGACGAGATGGAGTGGGACATGCACTACCTCGTCGCCGACATCGCCCGCACCATCACCCTCAACCCCGGGGACGTGCTGCTCTCCGGCACCCCCGCCAACTCCCGGCCGGTCCGGCCGGGCGACTTCGTCGAGGTGGAGGTCGAGGGGCTCGGCCGGCTCGGCAACCGCATCGTCTCCGGGCCGACGCCCGTGCGCACCGACGTGGGCGCGCAGCCGACGGAGTCGGAGGAGGTCCTGTCGACCGCGCTCGGCGGCGACTGGGAGTTCCGCGGGATCCGTCCCCCGAAGCGCTGACCGTGGCCGCCGGCCGGTCGCCGACCCGCCTTGCGGAGCCGGCCCGCCTTGTAGGGTCACCGGCATGACGGAGACAGCCGGGACGGGTCGGCCGCGCAAGGCGCGCAAGCAGGTCAACTACGGTGCAGGACGCGTGGCGCTGCTCGACGCCGCCGTCAAGGTGGTGGCCCGGGGGGGCTTGCGCAAGCTCACCTACCGCGCCGTGGCGGAGCAGGCCGGGGTCACCCACGGCCTGGTCGTCCACCACTTCGGCTCGCGCGACGCCCTCATCGAGGAGGCGCTCGCCCACACCGTCCGCACCAGCCTCAACACCAGCGCGCTGGAGACCGGCACCGGCAGCCTCGCGGACTTCTCCGCCGGCATCGCGGACATGGTCAGCTCCGACCCCGACACCCAGGCCTTCCAGTACGAACTGCTGCTGGAGGCCCGGCGCAGGCCCGAGCTGCTCACCCAGGTGCGGGCGCTCTACGACGAGTACTTCGACGCCACCCGGCGCGAGCTGGCCCGGATGCTCCCCGAGGACGCGGACGAGGGCCTGACCAGGCTCGTCTTCGCCGCGCTGGACGGCCTGGTGCTGCATCAACTCGTCTTCGGCGAGCCCGAGGTCACCGAGGCCGCGCTCGGGCGGCTGCGCTCCCTGCTGCAGCTGCTCGGCGGCGACGGCGACGGCGGGCCGGCCGCGGACGGCGGCGCCGGCCGACCGGAGTGACCCCCGGGGCCTGCGGCGTCGCGCTCGGTGACACCGCGGGCCCGTGACCGAGTCTTGACCCGCCCGCTGGGAAGTCCGCGTCCCGAACCCCTTGCCAAGTGGATAGTTTCGCCTCAGGATGAGGCAACTCGTTTGGCTCTAAACAGTAGCCTCTCTCCCCAGCAGGTGATCCGAGTGGACAGTCAGACGGTCGAATCCGACCCCACCACGCAGGAAACCGCCCCCGCCCCCGCCGGCGCCGGCCGACTCAAGCCCAACGCCCTCGGCGTCCTGGGCATCCTCTTCTTCGTCCTCTCCGCGCAGGCACCGCTCACCGGCATCGCCGGCGCCGTGCCCATCGCGATCGCCTTCGGCAACGGCGCCGGCGCCCCCGCGGCCTACGCCGCCGTCGGCGCGATGATCCTGCTCTTCTCCGTCGGTTTCGTCGCCATGGGCCGCCACGTCGTCGACGCCGGCGCCTTCTACACCTACATCGGCAAGGGCCTCGGCCGGGCCACCGGCGCCGGCAGCGCCGCGGTCGCCCTCTTCGCCTACTGCTCCGTCCAGGCCGCGATGTACGGGCTCTACGGCGCCACCGTCAACGGCCTGGTCGCCCAGTACGCCGGGGTGGACATCCCCTGGTGGATCTGGGCGCTGGCCACCATGGCCGTGGTGCAGGTGCTCGGCGCCCTCGGCATCGAGATGGGCGCCAAGGTGCTCGCCGTCTTCGTCCTGGCCGAGTCCAGCATCCTGCTCGCCTTCGGCCTGGTCACCCTGGTCAAGGGCGGCGGCCCGCAGGGACTCGACCTCGCCCACAGCTTCTCGCCCGGCGCCGCGCTGAAGGGCGCACCCGGCGTCGCCCTGATGTTCGCGGTCGCCTCCATGTTCGGCTTCGAGGCCACCGCCATCTACGGCGAGGAGGCGCGCGAACCGCGCCGCACCGTGCCGCGGGCCACCTACCTCTCGGTCACGGTGATCACCGCCTTCTTCGCCTTCATCTCCTGGATGCTGGTCTCCTCCTACGGCGCCGCGCACGTGGCCGACGCCGCAGCCGAGGCCGTCAACGGCGGGGACAGCACCGGCTTCGTCTTCGCGCCCATCGCCGCACAGTTCGGCGGCTGGGTGAACACCGTCCTGCCCGTCCTGCTGGCCACCTCGCTGTTCGCCGGCATCCTCGCCTTCCACAACTCCGCCAACCGCTACCTGTTCTCGCTCAGCCGCGACGGCCTGCTGCCGGACCGCCTGCGCACCCTCAACCGGCGGCACTCGCCGGCACTCGCCGGCCGCGTCCAGACGGTGATCGCCGCCCTGCTGGTCGTCCCGTTCGCGGTGTTCGGCAAGGACCCGGTGCTGACCCTGTTCTCCTGGTTCAGCGGGGTGGGCGTGCTCGCATGCATGCTGCTCTACCTGCTGACCTCGTTCTCGGTGATCGTGTTCTTCCGCCGCGAGCGCCTCGACACCCGGCTCTGGAACACCCTGATCGCCCCGGTGCTCGGCGCCCTCGGCCTGGCCGGCGCCATCTGGCTGATCCTCTCCAACTTCACCACCCTGATCGGCGGCAGCACCGCCACCGCCGTCTGGCTGGTGCTGGCCGTCCCCGCGGTGCTCGCCGCCGGCGCGGCCGTCTCCCGGCTGACCCGAGGCCGGCGCAGCGGCTCCGCCAAGGTCTAGGAGCCGTTCTCAAAGGGCGCGCGGGCAGAAGACCGGGGGCGCGTCGGGGCACCTCCCGGCCGAAGGCTGGGGGGAGAACTGCGCAGTTCGAAGCGGCGATCCCGACGAATCCGGCTCGCCCCTGGTTCGCGCGGTGGCCCACATCCGAATTGCGCAGTTCCCCGCGCCCCTAACTCGACTACCCGAGTGCCCCTTGCGCTCACCCACCATCTTGACGTTTGACCCCAAAGAAAATGGAGGACGTGCCGATGCCCGACGCCACCACGCACCAGGAATGGGTGCAGCGCGCCCAGGACCTCAAGCTGCCGTACCTCCACTTCGTCGACGGCGCCGACGAACCCGGCCACGGCGCCACCTTCGAGGTCGTCTCCCCCCGCGACGGAGCGGTCCTCGCCGAGGTCGCCGACGCCGGGGCCGACGAGGTCGACGTCGCCGTCGCCGCCGCCCGGCGGGCCTTCGACTCCGGCCCCTGGCCGCGCCTCGCACCCGCCGACCGAGGCCGCACCCTCCAGCGGATCGCCGACCTGCTGGAGGAGCACCGCGACGAGCTCGCCCTCACCGTCAGCCTGGAGATGGGCAAGCCCATCACCGACGCCCACACCGTCGAGCTCCGCGCCGCGATCGCGACCTTCCGCTGGTACGGCCAGCTCGCCGACAAGACCACCGACGAATCCCCGCACGTCGCCCCCGACGCCCTCGCCCTGGTCACTCGCGAACCCGCCGGAGTCGTCGGCGCCGTCGTGCCCTGGAACTTCCCGCTGACCCTGGCGAGCTGGAAGATCGCCCCCGCGCTCGCCGCCGGCTGCACCGTCGTGCTCAAGCCCTCCGAGTCCTCGCCGCTCTCGGCCCTGCTGCTGGCCCGCCTCGCCACCGAGGCGGGACTCCCGCCGGGCGTCCTCAACGTCGTCGCCGGCAACGGCCCCACCGCCGGCCGCGCCCTCGGCCTGCACCCCGACGTCGACGTCCTCGCCTTCACCGGCTCCACCCGGGTCGGCCGCCGGTTCCTGCACTACGCGGCCGACTCCAACCTCAAGCGCGTCTGGCTGGAACTCGGCGGCAAGTCGCCCAACATCGTCCTGCCCGACGCCCCCGACCTCGACCGCGCCGCCGCCACCGCCGCCTGGGGCATCTTCTTCAACCAGGGCGAGATGTGCACCGCACCCTCCCGCCTCCTCGTCCACCGTTCCGTGGCCGAGCAGGTCACCGAGGCCGTGGTCCGCCACGCCGAGGAACTGCGGGTGGGCGACCCCCTCGACCCGGCCACCCGGATGGGCGCCCTCGTCGGCGAGGCCCACCTCGACCGCGTCCTCGACCACATCGCCACCGGGGTCGACGAGGGCGCCCGGCTGCGCACCGGCGGCAGCCGGCTCGACCTGGG
>NZ_JBEYFP010000311.1:0-6816 GCF_040634455.1 Kitasatospora sp. NPDC007106 | reverse complement strand
CGGGGCCGGGCTGCCTGCGGTCGACGGGTTCGCGGCGACGGCGGGCCTCGGCGTCCGGGGGACGGTCGAGGGCCGGCGGGTGCGGGTCGTCCGTCCCGACCGGGTGACGGTCCCGGGCGGGCGACTGCGCACGGCGCTCGCCCGCGCGGAGTCGGCCGGCCGGACGGCCGTGGTGGTGGAGCTCGACGGCCGGGCGGCGGCCGTGCTGGCGGTGGGCGACACGGTGCGGCCGGGCAGTTGGCGGACGCTGCGGCGGCTGCGCGGCCTGGGGCTGGAGCCGGTCCTGCTGACCGGCGACCGGCCGGGCCCGGCCCGGGCCGTGGCGGCCGGGTTGGGCATCACCGCGGTGCACGCCGCGGCCTCGCCGGAGCGCAAGGCGGAGGTGATCGCCGGGCTGCGGGCGGCGGGGCGGCGCGTGGCGATGGTCGGGGACGGCGTCAACGACGCGGTGGCGCTGGCCTCGGCGGATCTGGGCGTCGCCCTCGCGGGCGGCACCGACGCGGCGATCGGCGCGGCCGGGCTGACGCTGGTCCGCGGCGACATCGAGTCGCTGGTGGTCGCGGTGCGGCTGGCCCGGCGCACGGTGGCGGCGATCCGCACCAATCTGGTCTGGGCGTTCGGCTACAACGCCGTCCTGCTGCCGATGGCTGCCCTGGGCCTGCTGAATCCGATGCCGGCGGCGCTCGCGATGTCGGCGAGTTCGCTGCTGGTGGTCGCCAACAGTCTGCGGCTGCGCACCTGGCGGCCCTCGCGGGGTGTCCGGTGAACCGGGCGGCGGTGCTGCCGCCGGCGGCCGCGGTGACGGCGGCCCTGGTGCTGCTGAGCGCCTGGGCGTCCGCCGGCCGGGCCGGACGGCCGGAGCCGGTCGTCGCGGGCGAGGGCCGGATCCTGGTTCCGGTGGCGGGCGCGGTCCGGCCGGTGGCGACGGCCGCGTTCTTCGTGCTGCGCAACCCGGGCGACGTGCCGGACGAGCTGACGGGGGCGAGCTGGGGCCCGACCGGCCGGGTGGTGCTGAAGCGGCACGTGCACCGCGGGGCGACCGGCAGTTGGGAGCCGGTCGCGGGGCTGGCCGTGCCCGCCCGGGCCGAGGTACGGATGTCGCCCGAGGGGGTCGACCTGCTGGTCGTCCGCCCGCCGGCCCTGCGCGCCGGGGAACGGGTGGAGTTCACCCTGCACTTCCGGCACGGCCCGGACGTCAGGGTCCGGGCCGTGGCGGTGGCGCCGGGCGGCGCCGACGGGTGACGGGCGCCGCCCGGCGGGTCAGGCGTCCAGGGGCTTCCAGGCCGGGCCGTGGCCGTCCCGGCGGACGTGGCCGAACACAACGTCGGCGAAGTGCACGCCGAATCCGATCGTGTCCGGTTCGGCCAGTTCGGCGACGAGTCGGCGGCGGTGCTCGGCCGTCCGGGCGGGGTCGTGGTCGAAGGCCGCGGACCACTCGGGGTGGTCGATCTGGATCGGCGAGTGCACGGCGTCGCCGAAGGCGATCAGACGGCGTCCGCCCCCGGTGATCACGTACTCGGCGTGCCCGACGGTGTGGCCGGGGGTGATCCGCACGCGGACGCCGGGGAAGACCTCCTGCCCGTCGGTGACCGTCCTGACCCGTGGGGCGAAGACGGCGGCCTGTTCGGCCGTGCCCTGGGCCTCCAGCAGGTCCTGTCGCTCCCACTCGGCTTCGGAGACCAGGTGGTCGGCGTGGGCGAACGCGGGCCGGCCGGTGCCGGGGGCGGGGTGGCCGGCCCAGCCGAGGTGGTCGGAGTGCAGGTGGGTGAAGGCGACCGCCTCGATGTCCGCGGGTCCGCGGCCGAGTGCGGCGAGGTTCTCCAGCAGGGCGCCGCCGTGGATGACGCCGACCGGCCCGGCCGGGGCTTCGGCCGTGCGCGGGCCGAAGCCGGCGTCGATGAGCAGCGCGCGGTCGCCGTGCTCCACCAGCAGACCGCCGACGCTGCCAACGAGGTGGCCTGCGGCGTCCAGGTACTCCGGGTGTGCGGCCCACACCTCCGCGGTGGTGTCCGGGAGCAGGTCGAGCGGCCGGAGCCGCACGTCGCCGTCCGGCACGTAGGACACCCTGGTCCCGCCCAGTCGTACGGAACGGATCGCTCCCGGCCGGTTCAGCCGTCCGCCCCGAGTCGTCGTCAGGTCCGTCATGGTTCCCCTCCTGTGAATGCACGTCAGCGGCCTGCCGCGGTCTCCCGCGGCGGCGACGCCCACCATATGCATCAAGTTCGAACCATTCAAGTTGCAATTATTTGGATCGGACGGATTTGCTAGGCTGGGGCGCATGACGACGTCCCCGCAGGCACAGGCACCGACGCAGGCGCACGCGCAGGCGCAGGCCGTGGCCGAGCGGCAGCTGTGCGGCCTGGTGAACGGACTCGCCCAGCGCATCGCCGAACACGTGCGGGCACGCGCCGCCACCCTGGGCCTCACCGCCTCCCAGGCGACCGCGCTGCGGGAGATGAGCGGGCCGATGACCATGCGGGAGCTCGCCGAGCGGATGAGCTGCGAGCCCTCCAACACCACCTTCGTCGTCGACAAGCTGGAGAAGCAGCAGCTCGTCGAGCGCCGGCCGCACCCCACCGACCGCCGGGCCAAGCACCTCGTCCTCACCGCCGACGGCACCGCACTGCGCGAACGCCTCCTCGGACTCCTCACCGTGGACTCCCCGCTCTCCGCGCTCACCCCGGACGAGCAGGGCGTCCTGCACGGTCTGCTGGAGCAGGCCGTCGCCCCGCGCCAGGACGCCTCCGGCACATGACCACCCGGGACGGCGAGGGGGACGAGACGCTGCGGGGCACGGAGGCGGTCTTCACCGAGGAGCACCTGGAGGAGCACTCGGGTGCACCGGTGCTGCTCGACTCGGCGGAGGCCGTCGACGCGATGGTCGACGCGCTGATCGCCGGCGGTCCGCTGCGCAACACGGCCCACCTGATCTCCCTGGACCGCCCGCTGCTGCCGTCGGGCCGGCCGGACCACGAGTTCCTGGTCGGGGTCCGCGCCGGCGGGCAGGTCGGCATCCTCTCCTACAGCACCGGCGACGAGGGCGCCCTGATCCCGGCCGGCGAGGCCACCATCCCGGTGGCGACCTACATGGTCGTCACCTACCCCCGGGAGTTCCTGGAGCCGACGGAGGTCCCGATCGGCCTGGTGCGTCAGGCCGTGAAGGAGTTCGTCCTGTCCGGCGGCCGGCGGCCCACCTGCCTGGAGTGGCGCGAAGAGCCGTACTGACCCCCGGGACCCCGGCGTGGCCCGGCCCCGCCGGACAGGCGCCAGGTCCTCTCCTTCGGATCTTGCCGGATGAGCGCGCGGCTCCCCCGGCCTCCGGCCGGGAGGTGCCCCCGTTTCGCGCCCGGCCGGGCGTGCCGGCGGATCGGCCTCGTACCGGACCGCACTCGGCCGATTCGCCGGTGCGTCCGGGCTGGGGGCACCTCCCGGCCCCTCGGGGCTGGGTGGCGATGCCCGGCGTAGCGCGCCCGGCAAGATCCGGAAGAGAGGGCCTACGGCACCCGCAGGGTGACGGCCGCGGTGTGCAGGCGGCCACCGGTCTGGAACTGCAGGAAGACCCGCCAGTTCCCGGGCTTCGCGAGGAGGGCGTAGAAGGTCAGCACCGGGCCGCCGCCGCCCGCGGTGACCGGGGTGATCGGGTGGAGGTGGGCCAGCGCCAGGTCGCCCTCGTGGAAGGCGCTGAGGTGGGCGTAACTCCCGAGGTACGGCTGGAGGTCGGTGACCGGCCTGCCGTCCGGACCCGTGGCGGTGACGGTCAGCGGGAAGGCCTCCGCCGACGTCGGGTCCCCCTGGACGGTCAGCGTGTAGCCGTCGGCCACGGCGGTGCCGGCCGCGGCCGGGAGCGGAGCCGCGGTGGCGGTGCCCGGCACCGTGACGGTGCTGCCGAGCACGTACTCCGTGCCCTGGTGCGACCCGACGGCCGGTGCGAACGAGGCGTACACCCGCCAGACGCCCGGATCGAGTGCGGCCAGGTCGGCCGTCCAGGTGCCGTCGGCCGCCATCACGGGGTGCTGGTGCTGGTAGCCGGTCAGGTCCGAGCGGATCGCGTAGAGGTGCATCCGCTTCGTCTGGGACTCCGCGAACTCGGTGACCGGCCGCCCGTCGGGGCCCGTGACGACGAACGGGAAGCTCACCGGCCGCGCGGCGGGGAGGCCGGCGACCCGCGGCTCCAGGCGGTAGCCGTCGCGCTCCGGGGCCAGCCCGTCGGTGCCGGCCATCGCGTGCCCACCGTGCTTGCCGGCCGCCGGGGAGGCAGCGGCTGCGCCGTGGCCCGCGGCCGAGTGGTCGGCGGCGGAGTGACCCGCGGCGGAACCGCCCGGCTGCGCGGACGCGACCTGCCCCGACGAGTCCTGCGCCGAGGAGCCCTGTGCGGCCATCCCGAGCAGGGCGGTCGCACCGACCGCCAGCGCGAGGGAGCAGGCGAGCAGCGGGCGGTGGCCCTTCCAGTCACGGGTCACGGTGAGCCTTTCGAGCATGCGGGAGCCGGGCCGCGCGTCCGCGCCGCCGTCCTGCGGCCGATCGGGCCGCACGATCAGGAGATCCGCCCGCACCGCGCCGATAACCGAAATCCGGCAGCCTCTTGCCGGGGCGTGCCGTCCGGGACGGGGCCGGCACCGCCGAGGAGCAGGCGGTGCCGGCCCTCCGGGCGGCATTGCAGGCCTCACGACCAGGGCAGGCCTCACGACCAGGGCAGGCCTCACGACCGGGGCAGGCCTCACGACCAGGGCAGGCCTCACGACCGGGGCAGGCCTCAGGACCAGGGCTGGGCGGCGAGCCAGCTGGTGTCCTCGCTCCAACTGGTCGCATTGTCCCAGGTGTTGCTGCCGCCGTCGCCGGCGAGGTAGCCGGTGTAGGCGTAGTGCCGCAGGTACTTGTTCGGGTAGTTGACCGACTGGAAGGAGAAGCCCTGGCCGCTGTGGCCCGCCTGCGGGCAGAAGGTCGCGTCCTGCATGAACAGGGCGGTGCCGTTGCTCGCGGCGGTGTAGAGCTGGAAGCCGGAGTGGCGCAGGTACTGGCCGGGGGCGGCGGCGGACTCGAAGGACAGGCAGCTGCTGTCGGCCAGTCCGGCGCGGACGGTCCAGCCTGCGGCGGTCCTGTCGGCGGCCGGGCTGGCGGCGTTGATCGGCGAGATGGCCACCGTGCCGTCGGTGTTGCGGCGCAGCGAGTCCGCGGTGCAGCAGGCGGTCGTGGCCCGGAGCGAGATGCGGGAGCCGACGGTGAGCGAGCTCGACGTGACGGGGGCCGTCTGGTAGCCGACGGCGTTGATGTTGGCCTGCACGGCGTTCTCGGTGGCGTCGGAGGGGTAGCCGGAGGTCATGACGCCCTCGTAGAAGGTGCCGCTCGAGGATTTGCTGTTGTCGCCGCCGATGCCGAGGATGATGGCGCCTTCCTTGTGCATCGGGTTGTAGCCGGACGCGTTGGGGCGGGCGCCGCTGTAGAAGGTGGAGAGTCCTCCCGACCGGGCGTTGCCGGCGCGGATGGCCCACTGGTTCGGGCCGCCCTTGACGACGGCGGTGAGGAAGCGGTGGCTGACGCTCGGGTCGTTGGCGTTGTATCCGACGTCGGCACCGGAGAACAGGCCGTTCTCGAGGTCGGCCATCACCCAGGGGCCGTTGCCGGCTCCGGTGCCCCAGATCCGGCTGTCGCCGAAGTAGACGGCCTCCATGTGGCCGTTTCCGGTGTCGAGGTTGTTGGTCTCGGCGTTGCCGTAGTCGAAGCAGCAGCCGCCGCCGAAGTGTGTTCCGTCGAGGACGGCGTACATGCCTTCGGGCTGGTCGCCGGTGGCGATCCCGGAGGTGTGGTTGTTGCGGTAGCCGGTGCCGGCGGCCACGTAGATGCCGTAGGCCGGGTGTCCGCCGGCCTTCACGGGTGCGGCCGTGGCGGGCGCGAGGTCGTCGGGGCCGCCCGCGGCCCCGCCCGCGGGTGCCTGGGTGAGGTCGTTGCCGCGGCCCGACTGGTCGTAGACGACGGTGATCAGGCAGGTGGTGGCGGCGCAGAAGGTGTCCTGGGCGGCGGCGTTGGCGTAGCCGCCGGCGCTCAGCGGGCCGATGTCCCTGGTCGCGCCGTCCGAGGCGCGCCGGACCTGGTAGAGGGCTCCGTCGTAGGCGCCGTAGAGGGCACGGGTGGTGCTGTGGGCCGCGACGCAGGGCGTGCCGCCCGCGGCGTAGATGTCGCACGGCCCCTGGGTGGCGGCCTGCGAGGTTGCTTCCGTGCCGGCGAGGAGGGCCGCGGCGAGGACGGCGGTGGTCCCGGACGCGAGCAGGGCGCGCCGGGCGCGGCGCAGCCGTGTTCGAGCAGCCAAGGGTGGGCTCCTTTGCTGGTGGCGGAGGGGTCGAGTGTTAGCGCTAACAATCTGAGCCGGCAGCAACTCAAGACAGCTGGGGTGATTGAGAGTTCGGCTCAGAGGCGGCCGGGCATCACTATGAACACTCCGTATGACCGCGTCAAGGTGTCCGACAGCCCCCGACGCACAGCCGCCGGTCACCGCCGGTCGCCACCGGAACGGCCACTCCCCGCGCCACCTGGGCATTCGCGACCTGCTGCACCCGACAGGGCGGCATCCGCGCCGATACGGCAGGCGCCGGTCACGGATCCCCTGCCCGACGTCCCGGACCCCCGGCGCCACCGGTGACCGGACGGGCGGGCCGGCCGGCAGCGGTCAAGATTCGATAAAGCGGTGCACCACTCTTGCCCCGACCATATGTGAGCGCTAACAATCATCGGGCGAAGACGCCGGTGCTCCCACCCCAGCGCACGCCGGTGACGCATCGGTACGCCGACCGATCATCCTCACACCGTCTTTGACGATCCATC
>NZ_JBEYFP010000310.1:0-6828 GCF_040634455.1 Kitasatospora sp. NPDC007106 | reverse complement strand
GTGGCCGCGATGACGCCGCCCCGCCGGACGACCATTGACACCGCACCACGCCTGGCGCCCACGGCGGCCGGGCATCCGCACGGAGAGGGAACGTACGTGGAGGCTCGCACCCAGGGCGCCGGCTCGGTGAAGGACACCCCGTCGGTGCTGGACCTGCTGGCACGCGGCCGGACCATGTGCACCCCGTCGCTGCGGTCCGCAGTCGCCCGTTTGGCCGCACCGATGGACACCGTCGGCGCCTACCACTTCGGCTGGATCGACCGGGACGGCCGGCCCGCCGCCGGGGACGGCGGCAAGGCCGTGCGGCCCGCGCTGGCGCTGCTGTCGGCCGAGGCGGCCGGTGCTCCGGCCGAGGCCGGCGTGCCCGGAGGCGTCTCGGTCGAGCTGGTGCACAACTTTTCGCTGCTCCATGATGATCTGATGGACGGTGACGAGACCCGGCGGCACCGGGCCACCGCGTGGACGGTCTTCGGACCGGCCCAGGCGATCCTGGTCGGCGACGCGCTCGCCACGCTGGGTACCGAGGTGCTGCTCGACGCGGCGGTCACGGGCGGTGCGACCGCCGCGGACGCCGCACGCGCCGTCCGGCTGATCACGACCGCCACCCGCAAGCTCATCGACGGCCAGGCCATGGACGTCGCCTTCGAGCAGCGCGACGTGGTGACGGTGGAGGAGTGCCTGGAGATGGAGGGCGGCAAGACCGGCGCCCTGCTCGCCGCCTCCGCCGCGATCGGCGCCGTGCTCGCGGGCGCCGACGACCGGGTCTCCGACGCGCTGCAGCGCTACGGGCACCACCTCGGCCTGGCCTTCCAGGCGGTGGACGACCTGCTCGGCATCTGGGGAGCGACGGAGGTGACCGGCAAGCCGCACTGGGGCGACCTGCGCCAGCGCAAGAAGTCGCTGCCGGTGTGCGCCGCGCTCGCCGAGGGCGGCGCCGCCTCCCGCAAGCTCGCCGACCAGCTGGCCGACCCGCAGGGCCGCGGCGAGGAGAGCGAGCAGGTGCTCGCCGCCCGCGCCGGGCTGATCGAGGAGGCCGGCGGCCGGGCCTGGACGCAGGACGAGGCCCGCCGCCGGCACCAGACCGCCCTCGCCGCACTGGACGAGGTACCGATGACCGACGAGGTGCGCGAGCACTTCGTCGCACTCGCCGAATTCGTGGTGGTACGAGAGAGGTGACGTGAATTGACAGCAACCGCGGGCGGCCGGCTCGACCCCGAGTACGATTCCGAGCCGGTCGCGGTGGGTGACCGCCCTCCCGACCGGGTGGCCGATCGCCAGGTGCCGCTGCCGGACGGCCTCGTCCCGCCCCCCGAGGAGGAGCGGGCGGCCGACGGCCGGACTCCGGTAGGACGATCGGACGATGTGCCCGTCGAGGCGGCACTGGCCCGGGCCACCGCCCACCTGCTGTCACTGCAGAACCCCGACGGCTGGTGGAAGGGCGACCTGGAGACCAACGTCACCATGGACGCCGAGGACCTTTTACTGCGTGAGTTCCTGGGCATCCGCACCTCGGACCAGACCCGGGCCACGGCAGCCTGGATCCGCTCGCAGCAGCGCGCGGACGGCACCTGGGCGACCTTCCACGGCGGGCCTCCCGAACTGTCCACCACCGTCGAGGCGTACGTCGCCCTGAGACTCGCCGGGGACGACCCCGGCGAGGAGCACATGCGGTCCGCCGCCCGCTACGTCCGCGAGCACGGCGGCATCGCGGCCACCCGGGTCTTCACCCGCATCTGGCTCGCCCTGTTCGGCTGGTGGCCCTGGCAGCGCCTCCCCGAACTACCGCCGGAGATCCTCTTCCTGCCGAGCTGGGCCCCGCTCAACATCTACGCCTTCGGCCAGTGGGCCCGGCAGACCATCGTCCCGCTGACCGTGGTCTCGGCCCACCGCCCGGTACGCCGGGCCCCGTTCGACCTCACCGAACTGCACACCGACCCGGCCGACCCGTACCCGGCGCCGCCGATGGCCCCGGCCGTCAGCTGGGAGGGCCTCTTCCAACGCTTCGACCGGCTGATGCACCACTACCACCGGTACGCCGTGCGGCCGCTGCGCCGCAGCGCGCTCGCCCGGGCCGGCCGCTGGATCGTCGACCGCCAGGAGGCCGACGGCTGCTGGGGCGGCATCCAACCGCCCGCCGTCTACTCCCTGATCGCCCTGCACCTGCTCGGCTACAAGCTCGACCATCCGGTGATGAAGGCCGGACTGGCCGCCTTCGACGGCTTCACCGTGCACACCGAGGACGGCAGACGCTGGATGGAGGCCTGCCAGTCCCCGGTCTGGGACACCTGCCTGGCCACCATCGCGCTGCGCGACGCCGGGCTGCCCGCCGACGACCCGGCCGTCGTCCGGGCCGCCGACTGGATGCTCGACGAGGAGATCACCACCCGCGGCGACTGGTCGGTCAAGCGGCCGCGCCTGGCGCCCGGCGGCTGGGCCTTCGAGTTCCACAACGACACCTACCCCGACATCGACGACACCGCCGAGGTGGTGCTGGCGCTGCGCCGGGTCGCCCATCCGGAGCCCCCGCGGCTGAACGGCGCCGTGGAACGCGCCGTCCGCTGGTGCCTCGGCATGCAGTCCCGCGACGGCGCCTGGGGCGCCTTCGACGTCGACAACACCAGCCCGCTCCCCAACAAGCTGCCGTTCTGCGACTTCGGCGAGGTCATCGACCCGCCCTCGGCCGACGTCACCGCGCACGTGGTGGAGATGCTGGCCGAGGTCGGCGGCGCCGCCGACCCGCGGGCCCTGCGCGGCATCGCCTGGCTGCTCGACCACCAGGAGGAGGACGGCTCCTGGTTCGGCCGCTGGGGCACCAACTACATCTACGGCACCGGCTCGGTGCTGCCCGCCCTGGTCGCCGCCGGGATCCGCGGCGACCACCCGGCCGTCCGCCGGGCCGTGCACTGGCTGGAGAGCCGGCAGAACCCGGACGGCGGCTGGGGCGAGGACATGCGCTCCTACGACGACCCGGCCACCTGGGCCGGGCGCGGCGACTCCACCGCCTCGCAGACCGCCTGGGCGCTGATGGCGCTGCTCGCCGCCGGCGAGGCACCGGACGGCCCGGGCAGCGGCAGCGAGGCCGTGGAGCGCGGCGTCGCCTGGCTGGCCCGCACCCAGCGCGCCGACGGCACCTGGGACGAACCGCAGTTCACCGGGACGGGCTTCCCGTGGGACTTCTCGATCAACTACCACCTGTACCGCCTGGTGTTCCCGGTGACGGCGCTCGGCAGGTACGTGACCGGGCGGCCGCTCGGGGCAGGAGGCGGTGACCGGTGAGAAAACGTCACTTCACCGAGACGGCCGGAGGTGTGCGATGACGGGTGAGCCCCTGCTGGTGCTGTGTGCGCTCGGGCCGGAGGCCTGGGCCCTGCGCGGCGGCGACTGGGCCGGTGCGATCGGCGGCTCGCCCGTCCTGGTCCGCACCGGGATCGGCCGCGGCCGGGCCGGGCAGGTCGTCCGGACCTTGCTCTCCACCGGCGACTACGGCGCCCTGGTGGTCGCCGGGTTCGGCGCCTCCGTCGCCCCCGGCACCGCCCCCGGCGAGGTCATCGTCGCGGACGCCGTCCGCGACTCGGAGGGCGGACGCTTCGCGCTCGACAGCGCCCCGACCCTCGCCAAGGCCCTGCAGGCCTGCGGTCTGACCACGCACACCGGACTGCACCACACCGCCGACCACGTGGTGCGCGGCTCCCAGCGCCGGGCGCTGCACGCCCGCGGCGCCCTCGCCGTCGACATGGAGGCCGCCGCCGTCCTCGCCGCCCGTGCCGAGACCCGGCCCGAGCTGCCGGCCGCGGTGCTCCGGGTGGTCGTCGACACCCCCGAACGCGAGCTGATCCGGCCCGGCACCCTGCCGGCCGGCGTGGGCGCCTGGCGCGCCCTGCGGGCCGCCGTACCGGCCCTCACCGAGTGGCACCGCCTGGTCGCCACCGCAGCACCCCGTCCACCACAGCCCTCGACACTCCCGCAGGAGGCGAGTTAGCCATGGCCATGCCGCTGCGTCAGTCCGTCCGCGTGTCCACCTACCTGCTACAGCAGAAGCTCCGGCGCCGTGAGAAGTTCCCCCTGATCGTCGAGCTCGAGCCGCTGTACGCCTGCAACCTGGCCTGCGAGGGCTGCGGCAAGATCCAGCATCCGGCCGGGGTGCTCAAGCAGCGGATGCCGGTCGCCCAGGCGGTCGGCGCCGTCCTGGAGTCGGGGGCGCCGATGGTCTCCATCGCCGGCGGCGAGCCGCTGATGCACCCGCAGATCGACGAGATCGTCCGCCAGCTGGTCGCCCGCCGCAAGTACGTCTTCCTCTGCACCAACGCCCTGCTGATGCGCAAGAAGCTCGACAGATTCACTCCTTCGCCGTACTTCACCTTCACCGTCCACATCGACGGCCTGCGCGAGCGGCACGACGCCTCGGTGGCCAAGGAGGGCACCTTCGACGAGGCGGTGGAGGCGATCCGGGAGGCCAAGCGGCGCGGCTTCCGGGTCACCACCAACTCCACCTTCTTCAACACCGACACCCCGCAGACCATCATCGAGGTGCTCGACTACCTCAACGACGAGCTCAAGGTCGACGAGATGATGATCTCCCCGGCCTACGCCTACGAGAAGGCGCCCGACCAGGACCACTTCCTCGGCGTCGAACAGACCAGGGAGCTCTTCCGCAAGGCCTTCTCCGGCGGCAACCGGCGCCGCTGGCGGCTCAACCACAGCCCGCTCTTCCTGGACTTCCTGGAAGGGAAGGTCGACTTCGACTGCACCGCCTGGGGCATCCCCAACTACTCCCTCTTCGGCTGGCAGCGCCCCTGCTACCTGATGGCCGACGGCTACGTCCCCACCTACCGCGAACTCATCGAGAAGACGGACTGGGACAAGTACGGCCGCGGCAGGGACCCGCGCTGCGACAACTGCATGGCGCACTGCGGCTACGAACCCACCGCCGTCCTCGCCACCATGGGCTCGCTCAAGGAGTCCCTGCGCGCCGCCCGGGAGACCCTGGGCTCCGGCCGGATCAACTGACGCCCCGGGGCCCGCGGCGTGCGCCCGGCGCGCGCCCGGGCCCCCGGACAACAGGCGAGCCGACCGCACCGGCCGCACCCTGGACACAGACGGTCATCGCTCTCCACCGAGTCGCGAGGTGAAGCCATGTCACTCCTGTCCACCATCAAGGGGCCCGCCGACCTGAGACGCCTGCCCGCCGGCGACCTCCCCCTGCTCGCCGACGAGATCCGCGACTTCCTGATCGACGCCGTCACCCGCACCGGAGGGCATCTCGGACCCAACCTCGGCGTGGTCGAACTGACCATCGCCGTCCACCGCGTCTTCGACTCCCCGCGCGACCGCATTCTCTGGGACACCGGCCACCAGGCCTACGTCCACAAGCTCCTCACCGGCCGGCAGGACTTCAGCCGCCTGCGCGGCCGCGGCGGCCTCTCCGGCTACCCCTCGCGCGCCGAGTCCGACCACGACCTCATCGAGAACTCGCACGCCTCCACCGCACTCGGCTACGCCGACGGCATCGCCAAGGCCAACCAACTGCTCGGCCGCACCGACCGGCACACCGTCGCCGTCGTCGGCGACGGCGCGCTCACCGGCGGCATGGCCTGGGAGGCCCTCAACAACATCGCCGAGGCCGACGACCGCCCCCTGGTCATCGTCGTCAACGACAACGAACGCTCCTACGCCCGCACCATCGGCGGCCTCGCCCACCACCTCGCCACCCTGCGCACCACCCGCGGCTACGAACGCTTCCTCGCCTGGGGCAAGGAGGCCCTGCAGCGCACCCCGATCGTCGGCCAGCCCATCTTCGGCGCCCTGCACGGCGCCAAGAAGGGCTTCAAGGACGCCTTCGCCCCGCAGGGCATGTTCGAGGACCTCGGCCTCAAGTACGTCGGCCCGATCGACGGCCACGACATCGGCGCCGTCGAACAGGCACTGCGCCGCGCCAAGCGCTTCGGCGGCCCCGTCATCGTGCACTGCATCACCGAGAAGGGCCGCGGCTACCGCCCCGCCGAACAGGACGAGGCCGACCGCTTCCACGCCGTCGGCGCCATGGACCCGTACACCTGCCTGCCGGTCTCGCCCTCCCGCGGGACCTCCTGGACCTCCGTCTTCGGCACCGAGATGGTCGAACTCGGCAAGGAACGGGCCGACGTCGTCGCCGTCACCGCCGCCATGCTCCAGCCGGTCGGGCTCGCCGACTTCGCCGCCGCCCACCCCGACCGCACCTTCGACGTCGGCATCGCCGAACAGCACGCCGTCGCCAGCGCCGCCGGCCTCGCCACCGCCGGACTGCACCCGGTCGTCGCCGTCTACGCGACCTTCCTCAACCGGGCCTTCGACCAGGTGCTGATGGACGTCGCCCTGCACAGGCTCGGCGTCACCTTCGTCCTCGACCGGGCCGGCGTCACCGGCAACGACGGAGCCTCCCACAACGGCATGTGGGACATGTCGATCCTCCAGGTCGTCCCGGGCCTGCGGCTCGCCGCCCCGCGCGACGCCGAACAGCTGCGCACCCAGCTCCGCGAGGCCGTCGAGGTCCCCGACGCACCCACCGTGCTGCGCTTCCCGAAGGGCGACCTCGGCCCCGGCGTGCCCGCCCTGGAACGGGTCGGCGGCGTCGACGTGCTGCACCGCACCGGGCCAGCGCCCGAGATCCTGCTGGTCGCCGTCGGCGCGCTGGCCCCCGCCTGCCTCGACGCCGCCGCCCTGCTGCTCGCCGAGGGCTTCACCGCCACCGTCGTCGACCCCCGCTGGGTGAAGCCGGTCGACCCCGCCCTGGTCGACCTGGCCGCAGCCCACCGGCTCGTCGTCACCGTCGAGGACAACGGCCGCACCGGA
>NZ_JBEYFP010000309.1:0-6833 GCF_040634455.1 Kitasatospora sp. NPDC007106 | reverse complement strand
CCTCGACCCGGGCGACCACCTGGACGCCGCGCACCGCCTCGACGCCGGTGGCCGTCATCCGCACGTCCAGGCCGGTGAGTTGGGCGATCTCCGCCTCGTGCCGGTGGCCGACGGGGGCGAACACCCGCATGGCTCCGCTGCGTTCGGCGTGCAGGTTGGCCTCGCCGGCGGTCACCCCGGAGCCGCTGGAGCCCGTCCGGGCGTCGAGTTCGACCCGGCCGGTGAGCAGGCCGCGCGCGGCGAGCGGGGCGATCGCCAGCAGACCGGCGGCGGCCATGCAGCCGGGAACGCTGATCCGGTCCGCGGTGCGCAGTTCCTCGCGGTACAGCTCGGGGATGCCGGGGGTGAAGGTGCCGAGCAGTTCGGGCACCGGGTGCTCGGCCCCGTAGTACCGCTCGAAGACCTCGGCGTCGCGCAGCCGGAAGTCGCCGGACAGGTCGATCACCGTCTTCACCCGGCCGGACCAGTCGCGGACGAGTTCGGCGGTCTTGCGGTGCGGGGTGGCGAGCAGCACGGCGTCGTACTCGTGCCGGGCGGCCTCCTCCGGGTCGGTGAAGACCAGGTCGGTGACGGCGCGCAGGTTGGGGTGGACGGTGTCGACGCGTCGGCCGGGGAAGCGGGAGGAGACCGCGGCGGCGACCTCCACCTCCGGGTGGCCCACCAGCAGCCGCAGCAGCTCGCCGCCGATGTAGCCGGCGGCGCCGAGCACGGCGACCCGGGTCATCGGGCGGCCTCCTCGACCAGGTGCCCGGCGATCGCGGCGCCGATGTCGACGCGGTCGCCCGCGGCGGCCTGCAGGCCGGCGAACTCCACGCGGTGGTTGACCTCGATCACGTACAGGCCTCCTCGGGCGTCCTCGACCAGGTCGACCCCGGCGATGCCGGCGCCGACGCCGTCCGCGGCGGCGACGGCGAGCTTGGCGAGGTCGTCGGTGAGCGGGCAGGGTTCGGTGGTGGCGCCGCGGGCGACGTTGGTGCGCCAGTCCGCGGAGCGGCGGTAGACCGCGGCGACCGCGCGGCCGCCGATCACCGCGACCCGGATGTCGCGGTCCGGCTTGTCGACGTACGCCTGCAGGTAGACCAGCCGGCCGGCCGGCGAGGGCATCGCCTCGCAGTACTCGAACAGGCTGCGGGCGGTGTCCCGGTCGCGCAGCAGGGCGACCCGCCGGCCCCAGGAGCCGGTGAGCGGCTTGAGGACGACCGGATAGCCCAGCTCCTCGGCGGCGGCCTCGGCGGCCTCCGGGGTGAGGGCGAGGGCGGTGCGCGGGGTGGGCACGCCGGCCCGGCGCAGCGCCACCGAGGTGCGCCACTTGTCGCCGCAGGTCTCGGTCGCGGCGGCGCTGTTGAGCACCTTCGTCCCGGCGGCTTCGAGGGCGAGCGCGGCGTAGAGCGCCCGGGTGGCGGAGATCTCCCGGTTGAGGACGGCGTCCCACGGCGCGGGGGCGGCGTCCGGCTCCCGGTGCAGGGAGCGGGTGTCCAGGTGGGTGCAGCTGAGGCCGTGCCGGGCCAGGGCCTCCAGGATCCGCTTCTCCTCGAAGCCGATCCTGGAGGCCAGCAGGGCGATCCGGGGCCTCGGGGAGGCCCCGCTCACTCGCCCCAGTCCTCCTCGACCTCGGGCGCGAGGGCGAGCAGCACCGGGTCGGTGGCGACGACCTCCAACTCGGTGCGGCACTCGGCGCATTCGGTGATCTCGGCGAGCACCGGCGGGGCGGCGAAGGCCACGTCGGCCTCGCAGCTGGGACAGGCGAGGACGTCGGTCGCGGGCATCGGGCTTCCTCTCGTGAGCAGGTCTGGGCTGACAGTTCTGACGGTGCGTCAGTCGATGGCCGGGGCCGGGCCGAGGCCCAGCGCACCGCGGACGGTGCAGGCGACCCGGGCGGGGGTGATGCCGTAGTGGGCGAGCAGGTGCTCGTGGCCGCCGACGGTGTCGGTGAAGGTGTCGGGCATGCCGATCCGCAGCACCCGGGCGGGCGCGGCCTCGGCCAGCGCCTCGGCGACCGCGCCGCCGAGGCCGCCGCTGCGCCAGTGCTCCTCCACGGTGACCACCAGCCCGCTGTGGTCGGCGGCCTCGACCAGCGCGGCGGTGTCGAAGGGGCGCAGCGTGTGCACGTTGAGCACGGTGCACTCGACGCCCTCGGCGGCGAGTTCGGCGGCGGCGGCCAGGCAGGCCTGCACCGGGTACGGGCCGCAGGCGGCGAGCACCGCGTCCCGGCCGCGGCGCAGCGTCTGGGCCCGGCCGGGGACGGGCGGCGGGGTGCCGGCCGGCAGGGCGGGGGTGGCCTTGCGGCCGAGCCGGACGTACAGCGGGCCGGGCAGGTCGAGGCTGCGGTCGACGAAGGCGGCGGCCTGCGCGGCGTCGGCGGGCACCACCACGGTCATGCCGGGCAGCGCCCGCATCACCGCGAGGTCCTCCAGGGCCTGGTGGGTGGGGCCGAGGTGGCCGGCGGCGAGGCCGCCGTGGGTGGCCATGATGCGCACCGGCAGGCCCGTGTAGGCGATGTCGATCTTCACGGCCTCCAGCGCCCGGGTGGCGGCGAAGGCGGCCATGGTGTTGACGAAGGGCATCCGCCCGCTCGCGGCGAGTCCGGCGGCGATGCCCATCAGGTTGTGCTCGGCGATGCCGAGGTCCAGGTACTGCCGTCCGGCGGCGGCCACCTGGTCGGCGTCGAACAGGCCGGTGTCGGTGTCGAGGCAGATCAGCCGGGGGTCGGTGGGCAGCAGCGCCAGCAGGCGGTCCCGGTACGCGGTCCGGGTGGCCTCCGGCGGCGTCGGCTCTGCGGACGGGGCCTGCAGTGACGGGGCCTCCGGTGGCGGGGCCTGCTGCGACGGCGTCTGCTGGGGCGGCGTCTGCTGCGGCGGGGCGGTGGCGAGCGCGGACCAGCTCATGCCGGCCTCCCTGCGGTGACGGTGTCTTCCCCGGCGGTGGCGGCAGCTCGTGCGGCGGCGCGCAGCGCGGCGCGGGCGCGGGCGTGGTTGCGGGCGGAGAGGGTGACGTAGTGGGCGGCGGGCCGGCCCTCCAGGAAGGGCACGCCACGCCCCTTGACGGTGTGACAGATCAGCAGGCTGGGGCGGCCGGGCTCCCAGGGGGCGGAGCCCAGGTGCTCGACCAGGGCGGCCGGGTCGTGGCCGTCGGTCTCGCGGACGGCCCAGCCGAAGCTGCGCCACCGCTCGGCGAGCCGTGCCATCGGAGCCTTCCCGTCGGTGGGGCCGGTGAGTTGGAGGCCGTTGCGGTCGATCACGGCGACCAGGTTGTCCAGCCGCAGCGAGGCGGCGGCGATCGCCGACTCCCAGACCGAGCCCTCCTGGAGTTCGCCGTCGCCCATCAGTACGAAGCTGCGGGCGGACCGTCCGTCGAGCCGCTGGCCGAGGGCGAACCCGCAGGCCAGGGCGAGGCCGTGGCCGAGCGAGCCGGTCGGCATCTCGACCCCGGGGACGGCCCGGACGGGGTGGCCCATCAGCCGGGTGCCCGGCCGGCCGTAGTCGGCGAGCTCGGCGGTCGGCAGGTAGCCGCGTTCGGCGAGCACCGCGTAGAGGCCGACGGCGGCGTGGCCCTTGCTGAGCACGAACCGGTCGCGGTCCGGGTCGGCGGGGTCGGCCGGATCGGTGTTCAGCACGGCGAAGTACAGCGCGGTGAGGATCTCGGTGCTGGAGAAGGCGCCGCCGAGGTGGCCGCCCTCGGGGCCGGCGCACATGTCGACGACGTGCTCCCGGACCCGGCGGGCGGTGTCGGCCAACTCCTTGGCGCTGCAGGGCAGTACGGGGGCGGCGGGCGCGGTCATCGGGCGGCCGCCGCGAGCCGGGCCACCGTGTCGAGGTTGGCCCACACCTTCTCGAAGGCGTCCGCGTAGTGCTGGAGCAGCGGGCCGGAGGCGGGGTTGAGGTGGCGCTTCTGGATGGTCAGCGAGTCCTCGATGACGGCCCGGGTGACGGGGTGGTCGCCGGGCTCCGGGGCGTCGCCGCCGAGCACCGTCCAGGGGTAGCCCTTGCCGAAGCCCTCGCGGTCGCGGAAGACCATCTGCTCGGGCAGCGGGACGAGTTGGTACTGCGAGACGGGGACGCCCTCGGCGCGCAGCAGTCGGCGCAGCACGGTGCGGAAGCGGCCCGGGGCGATGCCGTCGAGGCCGGCCGCGGCCGGGTCGAAGCGGAACCTGAGGATGTGCCAGACGTGCACGGTGCCGGGCAGCGCTGTCGGCACGGTGAGGCCGGGCAGGCCGTCGAGCCGGGCGAGGAAGCGGGTGATGTTCTCCTGCCGGGCCTGCTCGTAGCCGTCGAAGCGGGCGAGCTGGGAGGAGGCGAAGGCGGCCTGCAGTCCGTTGATCTTGTGGTTCCAGCCGAGCCGGTAGGAGATGTAGTCGCGGTCCCGGCCGGGCTCGATGACCTCGCCGAACTGCCGTCCCTTGCGGGCGGTTTCGGCGAACGCGTCGTCGGCGGTGACCAGCAGGCCGCCTTCTCCGCAGGTGGGGATGTTCTTGGTGACCTGGAGGCTGAACGCGCCGAACTCGCCGATCCCGCCGACCGGCCGGCCGCGGTGCAGGGCGCCGGGGGCCTGCGCGGCGTCCTCGACCAGGGCGAGGCCGTGCCGGCGGGCGATGTCGCCGAGCCGGTCCAGGTCGGCGGGGGCGCCGTGCAGGTGGACGGGCAGGATCGCCCGGGTGCGCGGGGTGATCCGGCGCTCCACGTCGTCCGGGTCGAGGTTGAAGGTCACGGGGTCGATGTCGGCGAAGACCGGCACGGCCATCTGGTGGACGGGCGCGAGGCCCGTCGCGATGAAGCTGAGCGCCGGCACGATCACCTCGTCGCCGGGCCCGACGCCGAGCGCTGAGAGCGCCAGCGACAGCGCCGCGGTGCCGTTGGAGACGGCGATGGTGTGGGCGAAGCCGAACCGCTCGCTCCACCGCCGCTCCAGGGCGCTGACCGGGGTCTCGCCGTCGGCGTTGGAGACCAGCCGGCCGCCGTCCAGGGCGGCCAGCACGGCCTTGCGGTCCTCGTCGTCGATGACCGGCCATTCGACGTCGCGCTGCTCGCGCGGTACGGCCGGGGGGCCGCCGAGCACGGCGAGCCTGTTCATGCGGAACTCCTCGGGGATCGCGGTGGGGGTGCGGCACTCGAAAAGTGGTGCTGGAAACGGGGGCTCTGATCCGGGGTACCGGGAACGGGATGCTCGGCACGCGGCGTCCGGGCGGGGTCGCTCAGGCGGGGCCCGGCAGCGCGTCGAGCGCCTCGTGGACGGCCTCCACGGCCTCGGCGTAGCGGCGGCGCAGCACGGCGGTGTGCCGGGCGAGGCCGCCGGCGGCGGCCGCCGGGTCGTCCCGGCCGTGCGCGCCGGTCATCCGCACGCCCGTCCAGGCGTGCGCGACGCTCTCCACGGCGCGGCCCGCCCCGGCCAGGACGGGCAGCCGCCAGGCGGCGCCGAGGCGGCGGAGCAGTTCGCCGTGCAGCGAGGCCTGCGCCTGCATGCCCCAGCCGAACGGGTAGAGGTCGCGGATCGCCGCCGGGTCGCCGGCCCGGGACCGGTCGACGAGCTCCTCGGTGAACCGGGCGAGGCCGGCGAGGCCCTCGGCGCCGTCCGGCCCGTCGGCCTTGCCGGTGGTGAACAGTTCGGCGTCGGCGCGCAGCACCGCGGCGAGCCGGGCGGGCGTCGTCTCCGGGTACGGGCCGCCGACCCGGACGTCCAGCCAGCGCCGGCCGATCCGGGAGTCGCTGAAGAAGGCGTCCTGCACGTCGGAGGGGTTGGCCGAGTCCCAGGCCGCCAGGAAGGCGTCCAGCGGGACGGCGCCGCGGAAGGCCGGCGGGGTGGCGTCGGCGACGTGCACCAGCCCGCGGTGCTCGTCCAGGCCGAACACCGTGACCAGGTGGGCCGCGTGGACGTCGTGGTAGGCGGGCCGGAACGGCAGGTGGTGGTTGTCGACGGCGGCGATCACCAGCCGGTCGGCGTCCAGCGCGGCGCGCAGGCCGGCCAGCGGGTCCGCCGGGTCGTCCGGGGTCCGCCAGACGGAGGTCAGCGGGTGGTGCGGGGCGATGCCGCGGCCGAGGTCGCCCTCGTACCGGGTCGGGAAGTAGAACTCCTCGGAGCGGACCTCACCCGGGCGGTACAGGAACTGCCAGGCGGTGCCGAGGACTTCGAGCGGGTCGTGGCCGGCCCGCAGCAGCACCGAGCCGAAGGTCGCCTGCAGGCAGCTGGCCAGGTCGCGGTACCAGAACTCGGGCGGGGCACCGGTGATGTGGTGCACCCGGGGCGGGTGGTCAGTGGTCACGGCCGTCCTCCTCCCGGTGGGTGGCGGGCAACCCGGCGGTGCCGGGCGGCGGTTCCTGCACGGTCGCGGCGAAGAGGTGCACCGCGATGTTCCGCGGCAGCCGCAGGCCGGCCAGCGCGGTGCGCCGCGGCACCGGGACGCGCTGCGCCCACAGGTGGGCGCTGAGCCCGGGCTGCACGTGGTACGGGTAGTGCATGACGGGCGTCCGGAGGGCGGGCAGTTCGCCGAACCAGGCGGGCGCCGACCAGAAGTCCGAGACGCGCAGCCACTCGCTGTCCACCGAGCCGTCGGCGTAGTGCAGTTCGACGGTGTCCTCGGTGCGGCGCTCGGCGGCGGCGAGCAGGTGGATCCAGTCGTAGCGGCCGGCCGGCACCTCGACGAACTGGCCGTCGCAGCGCACGTTGTCGTCGCCCTCGCCGACCGGCGGGAAGCTGAACGGCACCCCGCCGACCTCCACCTCCGACCCGCCCGGGGGCAGGTGCTCGGCGGGGAAGGAGTTGCGCCAGACGTTGAAGCCGCCCGCCCCGGTGGTGTGCACCCGGGTGGCGGCCCGGTTGTTGCGGTGGGCGGCCAGCTCCAC
>NZ_JBEYFP010000308.1:0-6833 GCF_040634455.1 Kitasatospora sp. NPDC007106 | reverse complement strand
CCGGCCGCGGCCGCCGCAGCGGCAGCCGCGGCGACGGGTGCCGCGGCCTCCCGGCAGACCTGCTCGGGGATCGGCACCGTTCTGGTGCGGCCCGCCGGGGCGTCGCGGGCGTCGGGGGCGCCCGCCTCGTCCGTGCCGTCCGCGTCCGCGGCGCGGGCCCGGGCCAGCTCCTCGAAGGCTTCCCGGGCGGCCAGGTAGGCCTGGACGGCGGCGATGCCGTACACCGGCTGGATCAGCTGGTGGCCCTTGAAGAACGGCCGGGCCGGGGCGAACCCGGCGGCGATCACCAGGTCGCGGATCTCCGTTATCTCGGCCTCCGTGCGGGCGGTGAAGCGGACCTCCCAGCCCTTCTTGTACGTGTGGCCGTCCGCGCTGTTGCGGCGGGCGAGGTCGGGCCGGCGGACGTAGCCGGGCAGGCGGCCGAGGCGCAGTTGGGCGGCGCGCAGGCCGGGGATCTCGTCACGTGGCATGTGCCGATGGTAGGCAATCCGGCGGGTGCCGGTGGTCGGCGGGTGGTGCTCCACCGTATGGCCTTGGTCACTCTGGGTCAGTAATCGCTGATCATCGGGGTGCCCCCACTCCATGATCGTTGATGTGCCGATTCGATGAAAAACGGATCGTCACCTCCCAAGTCCGATCTAATCCGTCATTCGAGTGAACGTCCCATACGTCGAACGGGTGAGGGTATGGGGACTTTAGGACGGAGCCGTCCCGTTTTCGCGACGGTTGGGTAACAGGTCGTCAAGTCGGGCGTGCGACTGTGGCGGTGTTGGGGAGGGTGTCGACATGAGCTACCGGATTCCTTCCCAGCCGCTCTCCCTGGAAGAGCTGGCGCGGCGTCAGCAGAACGTGGTCACCGCGAGCCAGCTGCGGGCCCGCGGCGTGCCCGCCCGGGCGGTCACCGAGCACTGCCGCCGCGGTGGGCCGTGGCAGCGGCTGCTGCCCCGCGTCTACCTGCTCCAGGACGGCGACCCGACCCCCGAGCAGCGGATGTGGGCGGCCCTCCTCTACGCGGCGCAGGACGGCCGGGGCGAGGGCGGCCGCGAGGGCGCCGTGATCACCGGCGCGGCCGCGCTGGCGCTGTACGGCTTCGCCTCGGTGCCCCGGCTGCCGGCCGTCACCGGCGTGGAGGTGCTGGTGCCCCGTCAGCGACGCCTGAAGGACGCCGGCCCCGTCCGGATCCTGCGCACCGGCCGGGAGCTGGTGGCCCGCTCGGTGCACGGCCTGGCCTGCGCGCCGGTGGCGCGCGCCGTGGCCGACGCGGTGCGCGAGTGGACGGACACCGGGTCCTTCGAGAGCGGTGCCGTCCGTCCGGCGCTGCTGCGGGCGATGCTCCGCGAGGCGGTGACGCGCACCGAGGGCGGCTGCGCCCTGCGGGAGCTGGTGGCGGAACTCGGCGAGGCCCGGCTGCTGACCGAGCCCCGGGTGCGGGCCGCGCTGGACGAACTCCTCGCCATGGAGCGGGAGTCGGTGCTCGCCCGGATCGGCGAGCTGGTGGACGAGTGGCTGCTGCCCGTGCCGCTGGTCGGCCCCGAGCTGCGGATGCGCGGCGGCACCTACGTGGCGGTGCCGGACCTGTACTGGCCGGAGGTCGGCGTGGCGGTGGCCGTCGACTCCGACCTGCGCTGCGTCAGCGAGGGCGAGGCCGCCTGGGTGCGCGGGGAGCAGCACCGGATGGAGTACCTGGGGGTGCGGGTGGTGTACGTCTCCGGCGCGCGGGTCGCCGCCGAGCCGGACGAGGTCGGCGGCGAGCTCCGCGAGGCCTTCCGGGCGGGCGGGGCGGACGTGGTCGAGCTGGTGGTCACCGACCGCTGACCGGCCGCGCGGCCGACAGACCCGGCTGCCGATCCCGACCCCCCTGGCTATCGACTGCCCCGGCCGTTCCGGATGCCGGGCGCGGCTTCAGCGCAGGACCGGGCTGCCGGTCAACTCGACTCCCGCGGAGCGGAGTTCGGCCAGTGCCGCCTCGGTGGTGCCGGCGGCGACGCCGGCGGTCAGTTCGAGCAGCACCCGGGTGGTGAAGCCCTCGCGGGCGGCGTCGAGCGCGGTCGCCTTCACGCAGTGGTCGGTGGCGATGCCGACCACGTCGACCTCGGTGACCTCCCGTTCGCGCAGCCAGTCGGCCAGCGTCCCGCCGTTCTCGTCGCGGCCCTCGAAGCCGCTGTACGCGGCCGCGTACGCGCCCTTGTCGAAGACCGCCTCGATCGCGCCCGAGGTGACCGAGGGCGCGAAGTTGGGGTGGAAGCCGATGCCCTCGGTGCCGGCCACGCAGTGCGCGGGCCAGGAGGTGACGTAGTCCGGTTCCTCGGCGAAGTGCGCTCCGGGGTCGACGTGGTGGTCCCGGGTGGCGACGATGTGGGTGTAGCCGGGGGAGGCGTCCGCGATCAGGTCGGTGATGGCGGCGGCCACTTCGGCGCCGCCGGCGACGGCCAGACTGCCGCCTTCGCAGAAGTCGTTCTGCACGTCGACGACGATCAGGGCCCGGTGCATGGCTGGCTTCTCTCGGTGTGGGCGGTCCGCGGCGGGCCGCGGTGGGGGTCGGGCGGTTCGGACGGTGCGGGGGAGGTGCGGGGGAGGTGCGGGGGAGGTGCGGGGGAGCCTGGGCGGGACCGCTGGTGGGACCGGGACGGAACCACGGGCGGAACGTCGGGGTGGCGTGGAGGCCGTGGTGGTGCCGAGAAGACTGTAGGGAGTGACGCGCAGCGGCGGAAGGCCCGGCGGGCTCACCCGGCGGCGGTCGCGCCGCTCATCAGCTCGGTGACGATCACGGGGTCGCCCTTCGACAGCTGGGTGGCCGACATCGGGAGCGCCGCGCGGGCGCGCCGGTGCCGCTCGCGCGCCGCTTCCAGCGGTTCGCGCCCCACGACCTCGCCGCCGCGGACCAGCGGCACGTGCAGCAGGTGCGGCTCCAGGTGGGCGGGCACCGGCCCGGTGCCGACGACCTCGGCCTCGGCGACGCCGTCCGCGTCGGGCCGGCGGGCCGCCCACTTGAGGCCGCCGGTGCTGGTCTTGCCGCCGGCCGAGCGCTTGGCGACCGGGACGAGGGGCCCGCCGGGCACGCTCTCGCGGGCGACCAGCTTGTAGACCATCGCGCAGGTGGGGTGGCCGCTGCCGGTGACCAGGCTGGTGCCGACGCCGTAGCCGTCGACCGGCGCGGCGGCCAGCGCGGCGATGGCGTACTCGTCCAGGTCGGAGGTGACGATGATCCGGGTCTTGTGCGCGCCGAGGTCGTCGAGCTGGCGGCGCACCCGGTGGGCGAGCAGGGTCAGGTCGCCGGAGTCGATGCGGACGGCGCCGAGTTCGGGGCCGGCGACCTCGACGGCGGTGCGGACGGCCTCGGCCAGGTCGTAGGTGTCGACGAGCAGCGTGGTGCCGCGGCCCATCGACTCGACCTGCGCGGTGAAGGCGTCCCGCTCGCTGTCGTGCAGCAGCGTGAAGGCGTGGGCGGCGGTGCCGGTGGTGGGGATGCCGTGGGTGAAGCCGGCCTCCAGGTCGGAGGTGGCGCTGAAGCCGGCGATGTACGCGGCGCGGGCGGCCGAGACGGCGGCGGCCTCGTGGGCGCGGCGCGCACCCATCTCGATCACCGGGCGGTCGCCGGCGGCGGCGGTCATCCGGGAGGCCGCGGCGGCGATCGCCGAGTCGTAATTGAGGACGGAGAGGACCAGCGTCTCCAGGATCACGGCCTCGGCGAAGCTGCCCTCGACGGTCAGCAGCGGCGAGCCGGGGAAGTACACCTCGCCCTCGGGGTAGCCGTGGATGTCGCCGGAGAAGCGGTAGTCGGCGAGGAAGCGCAGCGTCGCGTCGTCCACCACCCGCTGGTCGGCGAGCCAGTCCAGCTGGGGGCCGGTGAAGCGGAAGGCCTCGACGGCGTCCAGGACCCGGCCGGTGCCGGCGACCACGCCGTAGCGGCGGCCGTTCGGCAGGCGCCGGGTGAACACCTCGAAGACCGAGCGGCGGTGCGCGGCACCGCTGCGCAGTGCGGCCTGCAGCATGGTCAGCTCGTAGCGGTCGGTGAGCAGCGCGGTGGAGCGGTGCGCGGTGATGGCGTCCATGCCGATGATGCTACTACCACTTAGCGTCAGATTGACGATTTCTCCGGAGTGATGTTGACCCGGATTCGCTCGGAAGTCCCCCGGATGGAAGCATGAGGGCAGGGGGAGACGCGCCTTCACCCCGGTCAGCTGCAGAGGAGAGAGCCAGTCGTGAGTGTCGCGCCGGTCGAGATCGAGCGCCCGGAGGTCGAAGGCCTGCCCGTGGTGGAACCGGACACACCGTGGGTGACCATCGTCCACAACGACCCGGTGAATCTGATGAGCTACGTGCAGTACGTGTTCCAGGCCTACTTCGGCTACCCGAAGGACAAGGCCCGCGAGCTCATGATGGAGGTGCACACCAAGGGCCGCGCCGTCGTCTCCAGCGGCACCCGCGAGGAGATGGAGCGCGACGTGCAGGCGATGCACGGCTACGGGCTCTGGGCCACCCTCCAGCACGACTGACGCGCGGCGGCCCGCCCGGTCGGGCGGCGTGCGCCGGTCCGCAGGGCCGGCGCAGCGGTCGCGACACCACACACCGAGACCCACAGACACGTGAACGGGGCTGATTCAGGACTCATGGCTGGCTTGTTCGAGACCGCCGGCGAGGGCGCCGCGGCGATCGCGCTCGACGAGGTGGAGGCCTCCATCCTCCGGTCGCTGGAGGTGCAGATGCTGGAGCTGATCGGCCCCGGCCCCGGCCCCGGAGGAGTGGGCGACGACCCGCTGGCCGCACTGTTCGCCGAGGGGCCGAGCGAGGCGCCGGCCGACCCCGCGCTGGCCCGGCTCTTCCCCGACGCCTACGGCGAGCCCGGCGAGCCCGCCGACACCGAGACCAGGGCGATGGCGGGCGAGTTCCGCCGCTACACCGAGCTGGACCTGAGGGCCCGCAAGCGCGAGGACGCGCTGAGCGTCGTCCGGGCCCTGGACGGGCTCGGCGGCGACGGCGGCGTGCTGACCGTCCCGGCCGCGGACTGCCCGCGCTGGCTGGGCGCGCTGAACGACCTGCGGCTGACCCTCGGCTCCCGACTGGACGTCACCGAGGACGACGAGGAAGGGCTGTACGCGCTGCCCGACAGCGATCCGCGCAAGCCGCTGGTGATGGCGTACCTCTGGCTCGGCGGCATGCAGGAGTCGCTGCTGGAGGCCATGGCCGGCTGACGCCGCGTCACCCCGGAGCACTCGCACCCCCGTGTCCACCATGTGGACCCGGGGGTGCGACATTTCGGGCACATCGTCTCGAATCCGGACATGACATGCTCAATTAACGCTCAGATGAACACCGGTATCCGGGCGGGCCGTGGTACGACTTCTCACCTCCCCACGACCCGAGGACGGTACGCCCATGGCCGATCAGCGCTACGACGAGGTGATCGACACCGAGCCGGACGAGGAGGGCTACGCCCGCGGACTGGGCAGCCGCCAGATCCAGATGATCGCCATCGGCGGCGCGATCGGCACCGGCCTCTTCCTCGGCGCCGGCACGGCCATCTCCAAGGCCGGTCCCAGCCTGATCCTCAGCTACGCGGTGGCCGGCCTGGTGATCTTCGTGATCATGCGCGCGCTCGGCGAACTCCTCACCTACCGCCCGGTCTCCGGCAGCTTCTCCGAGTACGCCCGGGAGTTCCTCGGCCCGTTCGCCGGCTTCGTCACCGGCTGGACGTACTGGCTGTTCTGGGTGGTCACCGGCATGGCCGAGACCACCGCGGCCGCGGTGTACGTGCGGTACTGGGCGCCCGGCGTCCCGCAGTGGGCCAGCGCGCTCGCCTTCCTGGTGCTGCTCTACGGCGCCAACCTGATCTCGGTGAAGCTCTTCGGCGAGATCGAGTTCTGGTTCTCGATGGTCAAGGTCACCGCCATCCTCGGCATGATCCTCATCGGCGTCGGCGTGCTCACCCTCGGCTTCTCCGACGCCGGTGACACCGCGTCGGTCACCCACCTGTGGGCCGACGGCGGCTTCTTCCCCAAGGGCGTCGGCGCCACCGTGATGACCCTTCAGATCGTCATGTTCGCCTACCTCGGCGTCGAACTCGTCGGCGTCACCGCCGGCGAGAGCGAGGACCCGGCCCGCACCCTGCCGCGCGCCATCAACACCCTGCCCTGGCGGATCGCGCTGTTCTACATCGGCGCCCTGGTCGTCATCCTCTCGCTCGTCCCGTGGCAGGAGTTCGCGCCCGGCGTCAGCCCGTTCGTCGCCGCCTTCGAGAAGGTCGGCATCCCGGCCGGCGCCTCCGTCATCAACTTCGTGGTGCTCACCGCCGCCCTCTCCTCCTGCAACTCCGGCATGTACTCCACCGGCCGGATGCTGCGCGACCTCGCCCTGCGCGGCCAGGCCCCCGGCCGCCTCACCGCGCTCAACGCCCGCCGCACCCCGGCCGCCGCGATCACCGTTTCCTGCCTGCTCATGGGCGTCGGCGTGGTGCTCAACTACCTCGCCCCCGGCAAGGCGTTCGAGTACGTCACCTCCGTCGCCACCGTCTGCGGCCTGTGGACCTGGGCCGTCATCCTGGTCGCCCAGATCCGCTACCGCCGCGCCTGGCAGGACGGCCGACTGCCCGCCCCCACCTTCAAGGCCCCCGGCGGGGCGTGGCCGAGCCGGCTCGCGCTGGCCTTCCTCGTCCTGGTCGTCGTGCTCATCGGCTTCGACGAGGACGCCCGGATCTCGCTCTACGTCTTCCCGGTCTGGGCCGCGCTGCTGACCGCCGGCTACCTGGTGCTCTCCCGCAGGCGCCCCGAGGCGGTCCGCGGCCCCGACCACGACCGGTCGGGCACGGGCGCCGGCCGTCGTCTCGACTGCCGGAC
>NZ_JBEYFP010000307.1:0-6841 GCF_040634455.1 Kitasatospora sp. NPDC007106 | reverse complement strand
AGACCGAGGCCGCCAAGCCCGCCGCGCCGAAGCCGGCCGCCGCCCCGCAGGCCGCCGCCCCGAAGACCGAGGCCGCCAAGCCCGCCGCCGCTGCCTCCGGCTACGTCGCGCCGGTCGCCGCCTCCCTGGGCACCCCGTACCACAAGGCCGGCTCCAACTGGTCCAGCGGCTACCACACCGGTGTCGACTTCGCCGTCAGCACCGGCACCTCGATCCACGCGATCGCCGCCGGCACCGTCGTCGAGGCCGGCTGGGGCGGCGCCTACGGCAACAACGTCGTCATCAAGCACGCCGACGGCAAGTACTCGCAGTACGCCCACTTCTCGGCCCTGAAGGTCTCGGTCGGCCAGACCGTCACCGCCGGCCAGATCATCGGCCTCTCCGGCGCGACCGGCAACGTCACCGGCCCGCACCTGCACTTCGAGATCCGCACCACCCCGTCGTACGGCTCCGACGTCGACCCGGTGGCCTACCTCGCCGCCCACGGTGTCCGCGTCTGACGCACACCGCTGACGCACACCGTTGACGCGAACCCTGCCGAGGCAGCGCCGCCGAGGCACACCGCGCCGCATCCGAAGGCCCGGCCCGGGGATCCTGTGATCCCGGGCCGGGCCTCGGCCGTTCCCAACCTCCCGTGCCGCACGGGCACTTCACCGCTCCCGCGCCGTGTCGGCGCGGCTCCCCGGCACGGCGGGCAACACGCCCCCGACCGGCCGAACGTTTCCCGAGCAGCCGACCGGGGCGAAGCGCGCCGCCGTCCTGCTCGCCGTCGCCGGCGCAGCCTGCCCGCAGCCACCACCGCAGCTGCCGCCCCGCAGCACCGCACCATCGTCATCGGTGACCAGAGCATCGTCGGCGACCAGAACCAGGTGGCCGGCGGCGACATCTTCGACGCGGGCGGCGACAACGGCGTCGGCTCCGACAACGGCGGCGACCCCACCTCCCGCGACTGGCTCGCCTTCCCCGCCGTCGCCACCGCCGTCACCCGCCACCACCTGGGCTGACCGGCCGAACCCCCCACCGACGACCCCGGAGACCGGCGCCACCAACGCCACCCGGGGTCGTCCTTGCGACGTCCGGTTCCGCGGACCCGGTGCGAAGAGCGTCTTCGCCGCTGTGCTTACGACCGCTCTCTGACAGGTGCCCGTCGGCAGGTTGCCGCGGAGTGCGGCAACCGTTGCACCACCTTGCGCGCCTCGTGCGCCGAGACCTCTCCCATGGATCCGTGCACGTTCGCCGAACGGGAGGTCGGGCCCTTTTCATACGGTCACTGCCCGTGGCGCCGAATGAGCTGCGTGCCGGGGAGCGGTCCGTGCGGTACGGCAGCCGCGGCGCCTTCGAGCCAAAGACCCGAGCCTGCGGCGCGGTGCTCCTGGAGTGCCACGGACGACGAAGGCCCCAGCTCCGCGATCATGTCGCTGAGCTGGGGCCTTTGCTGTGGAGCGGGCGACGGGAATCGAACCCGCGTGGCCAGTTTGGAAGACTGGGGCTCTACCATTGAGCTACGCCCGCGTACGTGCGTTGACGGCACGTCGCCCCTCGGCCGGTGCGGGCCTCGGGGACGGTGGTCAGCCTACCTGGTCGGGTCGGCCGAATGCACACCGCTTTCGCTCCGGTGCCTGCTGATATTACGGCGAGGGGGCCCGGACCGGCGTGTACTCTCTCTTTCGGCACTACGGGGTGTGGCGCAGTTTGGTAGCGCGTCCGCTTTGGGAGCGGAAGGCCGTCGGTTCGAATCCGGTCACCCCGACGCTTTCGGCAGGGTCTCGTCAGGCGGGCGGGGCCCTGTTGCTTTCGTGGTACCGGTAGGATGGGCCGATGGCGGTGGTACCTGTGGCATGCACACAGGCGGCAGCCGCCCGAGGGCGAGGAGTCACGCTCACCGTCCACCCCCGTACGGGAGATGCAGCCCCAATCGCCCATCGCCCGTCTCGCCCGACCGACCGGCCGTTCCGGCCGTGGACGTCTGGCGGAGACAACCTGACCGCAAGCCCATAGGAGACCAAACCGTGAAGAGCGCCGTCGAGACTCTGAACCCGACCCGGGTTCGACTCACCGTCGAGGTGCCCTTCGAGGAGCTCAAGCCCAGCCTCGACGCGGCGTACAAGAAGATCAACCAGCAGGTCACGGTTCCGGGCTTCCGCAAGGGCAAGATCCCGGCTCGCGTCATCGACCAGCGCTTCGGCCGTGCCGCGGTGCTGGAGGAGGCCGTCAACGACGCCCTGCCGCGCTTCTACACGCAGGCCGTCGACGAGGGCAAGATCGAGGTCCTCGGCCAGCCCGAGATCACCGACATCGAGGGCGTGGAGCGGATCGCCGACGGCGGCGACCTGAAGTTCACCGCCGAGGTGGACGTCCGCCCGGAGATCGCCCTTCCGGACTTCTCGGAGATCTCGGTCACCGTCGACGCCGTCTCGGTCGCCGACGAGGACGTCGAGAAGTCGCTGGAGCAGCTCCGCGAGCGCTTCTCCTCCGTGAAGGACGTCGAGCGCGCCGCCGCGGCCGGCGACGTCGTGGTCGTGGACCTCGAGGCCAAGGTCGACGGCGAGGTGCCGGAGGACGGCACCGCCGCCGGCGTGAGCTACGAGATCGGCTCCGGCCGCCTGCTGGACGGCATCGACGACGCCGTGATCGGCCTGTCCGCCGGTGAGTCCAAGACCTTCACCACCGAGCTCAAGGGCGGCACCCAGGCCGGCAAGAGCTCCGAGGTCACCGTCACCGTGACCGCCGTCCAGGAGAAGGAGCTCCCCGAGCTCGACGACGAGTTCGCCCAGCTGGCGAGCGAGTTCGACACCCTGGACGAGCTGAAGGACGACTCCCGCAAGCGCCTCGAGCGCATGAAGGAGTTCGACCAGGCCACCCAGGCCCAGGAGAAGGTCCTGGACGAGCTGCTGACCCGGGTCGAGATGGAGTACCCGGAGAAGCTCCTCAAGGACGAGGTCGAGACCCGCAAGCACAACCTCGAGCACCACCAGCTCGAGCCGATGGGCATGAACCTCGAGACCTACCTCGCGACCCAGGACAAGTCCGTCGAGGACTACGAGAAGGAGACCGAGGAGCAGGCGAAGAAGGGCATCAAGACCCAGTTCGTCCTGGACGAGATCGTCGCGAAGGAGGAGCTCAACGTCAGCCAGGAGGAGCTGACCGAGCACCTCATCCGTCGCGCCGCCGGCTCGGGCCTCACCCCGGACCAGTTCGCCCAGCAGATCGTCCAGGGCGGCCAGGTTCCGCTGCTGGTCGGCGAGGTCGCCCGCGGCAAGGCGCTGGCCCTGGTCGTCGAGGCCGCCACCGTCACCGACAGCAACGGTGAGACCGTCTCCTTCGAGGACGACGAGGACGAGACCGAGGCCACCGACGCCGTCGAGACCGTCGAGGTCGAGGACGAGGCCACCGAGGCCTGATCCTCACATCCGTACGACCCCGGCCCGGACACCCCAGGTGTCCGGGCCGGGGTCGTGTCGTGAGGGTTCCCGCCCGCCGCCCGCCGCCCTCCCCCATTCGGTCTCCACCCGCCCACCTCCCGCTCGGTCGCCGCCCACCTCCCGCTCGGTCTCCCGTATTTCCGCGCGCACCCTGCGCTCACAGCGAACAGTTCTGCGTGGGGGATTCTGAGCCGCGGCCTGCGCGTTAGGGTCGGTGGACAGCGACACACACGCAGATCGACTGAGCAGGTGGCTAAGTGACGTTCCCGCAGATGCAGATGGATGGCCTGACGGCGCCGCGCGCCGCCGCCGGTGACGTGCTCGGCGGCCTGGGCGACCAGGTCTACAACCGGCTGCTCAACGAGCGCATCATCTTCCTCGGCCAGCAGGTCGACGACGACATCGCCAACAAGATCACCGCGCAGCTCCTCCTCCTGGCAGCCGACCCGGAGAAGGACATCTTCCTGTACATCAACTCCCCGGGCGGTTCGATCTCGGCGGGCATGGCGATCTACGACACCATGCAGTACATCAAGAACGACGTGGTGACCATCGCGATGGGCATGGCGGCCTCGATGGGCCAGTTCCTGCTCACCGCGGGCGCCAAGGGCAAGCGCTTCTCGCTGCCCAACGCCAACATCCTGATGCACCAGCCCTCCGCCGGTCTGGGCGGTTCCGCCTCCGACATCCGGATCCAGGCCGAGCAGCTGCTGCGCACCAAGAAGCGCATGTCCGAGCTGATCGCCTTCCACAGCGGCCAGAGCTTCGACCAGATCACCGCTGACTCCGACCGCGACCGCTGGTTCACCCCGGAGGAGGCCAAGGCGTACGGCCTCATCGACGAGATCATGCACAGCGCCGCGGACGTCCCCGGCGGCGGCGGCACCGGCGCAGGCTTCACCGCCTGACGCCCGGCCCCAGACTTCCAGACCGCACGCTTCGGAGGACCGAACACCCCATGAACACTCCCTACACGCCGCACGGCGAGTTCCAGGGCCCCCGTGCCGAGGGCCGCTACATCGTGCCGCGCTTCGTCGAGCGCACCTCGCAGGGCATCCGCGAGTACGACCCGTACGCCAAGCTGTTCGAGGAGCGCATCATCTTCCTCGGCTCGCAGGTGGACGACGTCTCGGCCAACGACATCATGGCCCAGCTGCTGTGCCTGGAGTCGATGGACCCGGACCGCGAGATCCAGATGTACATCAACTCGCCCGGCGGCTCGTTCACGGCCCTCACGGCCATCTACGACACCATGCAGTACGTGAAGCCGGACATCACCACCGTCTGCATGGGCCAGGCGGCCTCCGCCGCGGCCGTGCTGCTGGCGGCCGGCACCCCGGGCAAGCGGATGGCGCTGCCGAACGCCCGCATCCTGATCCACCAGCCGTACACCGAGACCGGCCGCGGCCAGGTGTCCGACCTGGAGATCCAGGCCAAGGAGATCTTCCGGATGCGCGAGCAGCTGGAGGAGATGCTGGCCAAGCACTCCAACAAGCCGGTCGAGACGGTGCGCGACGACATCGAGCGCGACAAGATCCTGACCGCCGAGGAGGCGCTGGAGTACGGGCTGATCGACCAGATCATCTCGACCCGCAAGTCCTCGCTGACGAGCTGAGCCCTTCGCGGCTTCGGGGGCGGGGCCGTGCGCGGCTGTCGGTTCCTCACGAACCGCCGGTGCAGGAGCGCCGGACGGTACGGGGGCGCGCGACAGTGACGTACGCCCCGCCCCGATCCGTTCCGGTCGAGGCGCTCGGACGGGCACAATGCAGTATGGGCGCATGCCCGTGAGACGGCTTCTGTTCGGTATCAATTCGCCCAGGGCGTAGGGCAGAGCTGTCGAAGTCGGCGGAATCACCGGCTCGGCAGAGTACCGTCGGATAGCGAGACCGACCGCCGACGGCGCAGCCGGTCCACAGCACCAGGCCCCGGAGAGCTGCGGGGCCCCTGGCGAAGGGGAAGCACCTCGTGGCACGCATCGGAGACGGTGGCGACCTGCTCAAGTGCTCGTTCTGCGGCAAGTCGCAGAAGCAGGTGAAGAAGCTGATCGCCGGGCCTGGCGTCTACATCTGCGACGAGTGCATCGACCTCTGCAACGAGATCATCGAGGAGGAGCTCGCGGAGTCCTCGGAGGTCCGTTTCGAGGAGCTGCCGAAGCCCCGCGAGATCTACGAGTTCCTCGACCAGTACGTGGTCGGCCAGGACCTCGCGAAGAAGGCGCTGTCCGTCGCGGTCTACAACCACTACAAGCGCGTCCAGGCCGGTGAGAACGGCCGCACCGGCAACGGCCGCGAGGACGCCATCGAGCTGGCGAAGTCGAACATCCTGCTGCTCGGCCCGACCGGTTCCGGCAAGACGCTGCTGGCGCAGACGCTGGCCCGGATGCTGAACGTGCCGTTCGCCATCGCGGACGCCACCGCGCTGACCGAGGCCGGCTACGTCGGCGAGGACGTCGAGAACATCCTGCTCAAGCTGATCCAGGCGGCGGACTACGACGTCAAGAAGGCCGAGACCGGGATCATCTACATCGACGAGATCGACAAGGTCGCCCGCAAGAGCGAGAACCCGTCGATCACCCGTGACGTCTCCGGCGAGGGCGTGCAGCAGGCGCTGCTGAAGATCCTGGAGGGCACCACCGCCTCGGTGCCGCCGCAGGGCGGGCGCAAGCACCCTCACCAGGAGTTCATCCAGATCGACACCACCAACGTGCTGTTCATCGTGGGCGGTGCCTTCGCGGGCCTGGAGCGGATCATCGAGGGCCGGGCCGGCGCCAAGGGCATCGGCTTCGGCGCGACCATCCGCTCCAAGCGGGAGTCGGACGCGAGCGACCACTTCCGCCAGGTCATGCCGGAGGACCTGGTGAAGTTCGGCATGATCCCCGAGTTCATCGGCCGTCTGCCCGTGATCACCAGCGTGCACAACCTGGACCGCGAGGCGCTGCTGCAGATCCTCACCGAGCCGAAGAACGCGCTGGTCAAGCAGTACCGCAAGCTCTTCGAGCTGGACGGCGTGGAGCTGGAGTTCACCCGGGACGCGCTGGAGGCCATCGCCGACCAGGCGATCCTGCGCGGCACCGGCGCCCGCGGTCTGCGCGCGATCATGGAGGAGGTGCTGATGTCCGTGATGTACGAGGTCCCCTCCCGCCAGGACGTCGCCCGCGTGGTCGTGACCGGGGACGTCGTCTCCAAGCACGCCATCCCCACCCTCGTGCCGCGCGACATGATCAAGCGCGAGCGCCGGGAGAAGAGCGCCTGACGTTCGGCCCCACGACACACGGCGAAGGCCCTGCACCCGGAAGCGGTGCAGGGCCTTCGCCGTGTCGGCCTTCGCCGTGTCGGCCTTCGCCGTGTCGGCCTTCGCCGTGTCGGCCTTCGCCGTGTCGAGATCTGAAGAGCACACCACTGAACACCACTCACCACTAA
>NZ_JBEYFP010000306.1:0-6843 GCF_040634455.1 Kitasatospora sp. NPDC007106 | reverse complement strand
CGGTCTCGCTGCGGTTCAGCCCTTGCGGCGCCGGCCGCGGCCGGCGGCCTTGGCGGCGCGGCGGCGCTCGGCGCGGGTCATCCCGTCGCCCTCGTCGGCCCCGGCGTCGTCGAAGTCGCCCTCGATGACGGTCTCGTCGCCGTCGACGGTCGGCGCGGTGTAGTGCAGCCGCTGGCGGGCCGGGGCCTCCAGGCCCTTGGCCTTGATCTCCGGGCGGGCGTCGGTCTTCTCCAGGACGACGGCGTCCTCGGCGACCGGGACCTCCTCGACCTGCTGCTCGACCTGGACCTCCAGGTTGAACAGGTAGCCGACGGACTCCTCCTTGATGCCCTCCATCATGGCGGAGAACATGTCGTAGCCCTCGCGCTGGTACTCGACCAGCGGGTCGCGCTGGGCGTAGGCGCGCAGCGCGATGCCCTCCTGGAGGTAGTCCATCTCGTAGAGGTGCTCGCGCCAGCGGCGGTCCAGCACGGACAGCACCACGCGGCGCTCCAGCTCGCGCATGATCTGCTCGCCGAGCTGGTCCTCGCGGCGGCCGTAGGCGGCCTGGATGTCCTCCTGGATCGACTGGGTGAGGAACTCGGGGGTCAGCCCGGCGGTGCCGCCGGCCTCCTCCTCCAGCTCCTCCAGGTCGAGGCCGACCGGGTACAGCTGCTTGAGGGCCGTCCAGAGCTTCTCGAGGTCCCAGTCGTCCTCGAAGCCCTCGCCGGTGGCGGCGGTGACGTACGCCTCCACGGTGTCGTCCATGAAGTGGCCGACCTGCTCCTGCAGGTCCTCGCCCTCCAGGACGCGGCGGCGCTCGCCGTAGATGACCTCGCGCTGGCGGTTGAGGACCTCGTCGTACTTGAGGACGTTCTTGCGGATCTCGAAGTTCTGCTGCTCGACCTGGGTCTGCGCGGAGGCGATGGCGCGGGTGACCATCTTCGACTCGATCGGCACGTCCTCGGGCACGTTCGCCATCGACAGGACGCGCTCGACCATGCCGGCCTTGAACAGGCGCATCAGGTCGTCGCCGAGCGACAGGTAGAAGCGGGACTCGCCCGGGTCGCCCTGGCGGCCGGAGCGGCCGCGCAGCTGGTTGTCGATCCGGCGGGACTCGTGGCGCTCGGTGCCCAGCACGTACAGGCCGCCGAGCTCCTGGACCTCCTCCTGCTCGGCCTTGACGGCCTCCTTGGCCTTGTCCAGGGCGCTCGGGAAGGCGGCCTCGTACTCCTCCGGGGTGTCCTCCGGGGTGATGCCGCGCTGGGCGAGGTCGGCGGCGGCCAGGTGCTCGGCGTTGCCGCCGAGCATGATGTCGGTGCCGCGGCCGGCCATGTTGGTGGCGACGGTGACGGCGCCCTTGCGGCCGGCCTGCGCGACGATCTGCGCCTCGCGCTCGTGGTGCTTGGCGTTCAGCACCTCGTGCGGGATGCCGCGCTTGCGCAGCTCCTGGGAGAGGTACTCGGACTTCTCGACCGAGACGGTGCCGACCAGGACGGGCTGGCCCTTCTCGTGCTTCTCGGCGATGTCCTCGACCACCGCGGCGAACTTCGCCGGCTCCGACTTGTAGATCAGGTCGGGCTGGTCGATGCGGCGCGGCGTCTTGTTGGTGGGGATCGGCACCACGCCGAGCTTGTAGATCTGGTGGAACTCGGCGGCCTCGGTGGTGCCGGTACCGGTCATGCCGGAGAGCTTGTCGTAGAGGCGGAAGAAGTTCTGCAGGGTGATGGTGGCCAGCGTCTGGTTCTCGTTCTGGACCTCCACCCCCTCCTTGGCCTCGATCGCCTGGTGCATGCCCTCGTTGTAGCGGCGGCCGGCCAGGATGCGGCCGGTGTGCTCGTCGACGATCATGACCTCGCCGTTGATGACGACGTAGTCCTTGTCGACCTTGTAGAGCTCCTTGGCCTTGATGGCGTTGTTGAGGAAGCCGACCAGCGGGGTGTTCACCGACTCGTAGAGGTTGTCGATGCCGAGGTAGTCCTCGACCCGGCCGACGCCCTCCTCCAGGATGCCGACGGTGCGCTTCTTCTCGTCGACCTCGTAGTCGCGGTCGCGCTTGAGGCGCTGCACCAGCTTGGCGAAGTCGTTGTACCACTTGGTGGCCTGGTCGGCCGGGCCGGAGATGATCAGCGGGGTGCGGGCCTCGTCGATCAGGATCGAGTCGACCTCGTCGACGATCGCGAAGTTGTGGCCGCGCTGGACGAGCTCGTCCTGCGCCCAGGCCATGTTGTCGCGGAGGTAGTCGAAGCCGAACTCGTTGTTGGTGCCGTACGTGATGTCCATCCCGTACTGGCGCTTGCGCTCGGCCGGCGACATGTTCGCCAGGATCACGCCGACCTCGAGGCCGAGGAAGCGGTGCACCCGGCCCATCCACTCCGAGTCGCGCTCGGCGAGGTAGTCGTTGACGGTGATCAGGTGGACGCCCTTGCCGGTGAGCGCGTTGAGGTACGCGGGCAGGGTGCCGACGAGGGTCTTGCCCTCGCCGGTGCGCATCTCGGCGACGAAGCCGAAGTGCAGCGCGGCGCCGCCCATGATCTGCACGTCGTAGTGGCGCTGGCCGAGCACGCGCTTGGCCGCCTCGCGGACGGTCGCGAAGGCCTCGGGCATGATGTCGTCCAGGCTCTCGCCCTCGGCGATGCGGGCCTTGTACTCGTCGGTCAGCGCACGCAGCTCGTCGTCGGTGAGGTTGACGAAGTCCTCTTCGATCGAGTTGACCTGGGCGGCAATCCGCTGCAGCTTGCGAAGGATCTTTCCTTCGCCTGCGCGCAGGATCTTGTCGAAGACGGACACGTGAGCGGGCTCCTTGCCTGGATCGGCTCTGGACGACAGTCGGCGAGACCTACCCCACCGTACGGGCCATCGTATGCGAGGAGGACAAGCCGCCGGGAGGTCCGTCAGCACGGTATTCCTGTGTCACCCGCAGGGGCAAAGCGCTGTGAAGCACCGGGCCCGGGGCAAATCGGTCACCGCGTCTCCTCACCACGACAACCTCCGGCGGGCCCGGCGGGTTCCCGGCGCCCGTCCGGTTGTCGGTGGCAGGGCCTACGCTGCCCGGCATGACCGTTGTGCTCTCCGCCGACCAGGCCCGCCGGATCGCCCTTCGCGCCCAGGGGCTGCTGGGCGCCCCGGACCGCCGCGCCGGGGTGCGCGGGGTGCTGCGGCACCTGGGCGCCGTCCAGCTGGACACCATCTCGGTGCTGGCCAGGTCGCACGAGCTGGTCCCCTACGCCCGGCTCGGCGCGGTGGGGCGCCCCGCGGTGGAGGGCGCCTACTGGGGCTCGGAGACGACCTTCGAGTACTGGTCCCACGCGGCCTGCATCCTGCCGATGGAGGAGTGGCCGCTGTTCGCCTTCCGCCGCCGCGCCTACCGGGCGCGCGGCAACCTCTGGGGCCACCCGGTCTCCCCGGAGACGTACCGGTCGGTGCTGGACCGGCTGCGCGCCGAGGGGCCGCTGACCTCGACGGGCCTGGGCGGCGCGAAGCGCACCGCGGAGTGGTGGGACTGGTCCGACACCAAGATCGCGGTGGAGCGGGCGCTCGCCTTCGGCGACGTGGTGTGCACCGAGCGGCGCGGCTGGAAGCGGGTCTACGAGGCGGCCGAGCGGGCCGTCCCGGCGGAGCTCTTCGAGACGGACCTCTCCGACGAGGAGTGCCTGCGGCGGCTGGTCGCGCAGGCGGGCACCGCGCTCGGGGTGGCCACCCGGGCGGACCTGATGGACCACCACCGCCTCAAGGGCGCCCAGGTCGACGCGGCGCTGGAGGCGTCCGGGCTGGTGCCGGTGCAGGTCGAGGGCTGGCCGGCGGCGGCCTGGGCCGATCCGGCGGCGCTGGCCTCCGAGCCGCGCGGGCGGCACCGCACCACGCTGCTGTCGCCGTTCGACTCGCTGATCTGGGACCGCGCCCGCACCGAGCGGATCTTCGGCATGTCGCACCGACTGGAGGCGTACACGCCCAAGCACAAGCGGGTGCACGGCTACTTCGCGATGCCGCTGCTGGCCGGCGGCCGGCTGGTCGGCCGGGTGGACCCGGCGCGCGAGGGCCGCACCCTGGTGGCCCGTCAGGTCTCCCTGGCGGGGCCCGCGTACGTGGCGCCGCTCGCCGAGGCGCTGCGCGAGGCGGCGTCCTGGGTGGGCTGCGACACCGTCCGGGTGGAGCTGCTGGCGGACGAGCGGATGCGCCCGGCCCTGGAGGCGCTGCTGTGAGGCCGGCGGCCGGCGGTCAGCCTATTTCGAGGATCTTCTCGCGCATCGCGTAGACCACGGCCTCCATCCGGGAGTGCAGCTGCAGCTTCTCCAGGATGTTGCGGACGTGGTTCTTCACGGTGTTCTCGCTGATGAACAGCTCCTTGGCGATCTCCCGGTTGTTCATCCCGGTCGCCACCAGCTTGAGCACCTCCAGCTCCCGGTCGGTGAGCCGCGGGGCGGGCACCAACTCCCGGTCGTCGGAACGGCGTTGGATCATCGACTTGAACTCGGTGAGCAGCTTGGCCGCCATCGAGGGGCTGATCTGCGACTGGCCGTCGGCGACCGCGCGGATCGCGGTGGCCACCTCGTCGGTGGAGATCTCCTTGAGCAGGTAGCCGGTGGCGCCCGCCTTGATCGCCTCGTAGAGGTCGGCCTCCTCGTCGCTGATCGTCAGCATGATGATCTTGGCGCTGGGCACCACGTCCTTGATCGCGGTGCAGGCCTCGATGCCGCTACGGCGGGGCATCCGGACGTCCATCAGGATGATGTCCGGCAGCAGGTCGGCGGCCTTGAGTACGGCCTCCGCACCGTCCCCCGCCTCGCCGATGACCCGGATGTCCTCCTCCTCGGCCAGCACGATCTCCAGGCCGCGGCGGAACAGCGCGTGGTCGTCGACCACCAGTACCCGGATCGGTTCGGCGCGGTGCCCTCCGTAGCCCGGCGGGCCGTCGGCCCCGCCGTCCGCGCCCGGACCGTGTGCACCACGGCCGATGGGCTCGCCCATCCGCTCCTCCCCCCGGTCGCCGGTCGATGTCGGCTCCATCATTCCATGACCGCAGGGGCGTTGATCACCCTCCGACACCGGACCGCCCAGCTGGGTGACCCCGGCGGCGCGGGCCGCCGGGGTCACCGGTCGATCGATCTGTCGTACGGCCGACGGGACGGGATCAGTCCTCGTCGAGCGCGTTGATCGCGCCGCCGGCGCCACCGCCGATCGCCGTCGCGTCCTCCTTCAGGTGGATGACGCCGTAGTGGTAGCCGTGCCGGCGGTACACCACGCTCGGCAGGCCGCTGTCCTTCTCCACGAACAGGAAGAAGTCGTGGCCGACGAGTTCCATCTCGTACAGCGCCTGGTCCAGCGACATCGGTGCTGCAGGGTGCGTCTTCTCGCGGACGACGAGCGGTCCGTCGCCCTCCACCTCCAGCGATCCCATCATGGTCTTGCGGGCCGACCCGTTGACCGGGCCCTCGGTCTGCTCCGTCGCGGGCAGGTTGGCCAGCGCGGCCGTCGCGGCGGCGACGCTGACGGGGGTGCGGCCGTTGCCGCCCTTGTGCACCCGGCGGCGGTCCGCGGACTTGCGCAGCTGCGCGTCGAGCTTCGCCGAAGCCAGGTCGAGCGCCGCGTACGGGTCGCTCGCGGCGGCCTCGGCCCGGATCACCGGTCCCCGGGTACGGAGCGTGATCTCCACCCGCTCGGACCGGTCCGCCTGACGCGGGTTGTGCTCCTTGGACACCTCGACGTCGAGGCTGATCACCTTGCCGTCGAACTTCTGGACCTTCTCCAGCTTCTCGGCCACGTGCTCGCGGAACCTCTTGGGCACCTCGGTCTTGCGGCCCTTGACGACGATGTCCACGCAGAACTCCGATCCCTTGTGCTGTTGCCGATCCGGAACGCACCCGGATCGGGCTGAGACCCAGCCGGACCAGCAGGTCCACCACCAGCCCCCCACCTCCGCCGGGAGCGGCGAACCCGACCGGCCCTCACCTCACTTCCTCCCCACCAGGAGCGCTTGAAACCCCCTGTGTGCCTTATGGAACACCTCGCTCGGGGTTTCCGCCTCCCCAGTCGAACACCATGGCGACACCGGGCTGGCCGTACAGCTGTCACCCTCTGTTTACCTTCCATGGAGTGAAACAGGGGTTAACGGCTGGACAACACGCACCGGGCCGCCCACCGTATGGCCCAGTACCCGACCCGGCAAGAGTCCGTACGGCACTCCGCACCGGGCCGAATGTCCCGTTCGTGCACGTCGTCCGTGCCCCGCGCGCCCCGGGAGGCGCCCGTGACGCCGCCGTTCACCGCAGGCCTCCTCGGCACCGGTCTGCTCGACCTGCTGCTGCCCACCCGGTGCGCGGGCTGCGGCGGCACCGGGGGTCAGCTCTGTCCGGCCTGCCGGGCGGAGCTGACCTGCACCGGCGCCGGGCCGGTGGAGCGCCGGCCGGGCCCGGAGGGCCTGCCGCCGCTGTACGCCGCCGCCCCGTACGCCGGGCCGGTGCGGCATCTGCTGATCGCCCACAAGGAGCGCGGCGCCCTGCGGCTCGCCCGGCCGCTCGGAGCGGCGCTCGCCGCTGCCGTGCGCTCCGCGGCCGAGGCGGGCGCCCCGGGTGCGCCCGGCGCACTGCTGCTGGTACCGGTGCCCTCCGCGCGCCGCGCGGTCCGTGCCCGCGGGCACGACCCGATGCTGCGGCTCGCCCGCGCGGCCGCCCGCGAGCTGAGCCGGTCGGGCAGGCCGGCCCTGGCCGCGGCGGCGCTGCGGCACGTCCGGCCGGTGGCGGACCAGGCGGGGCTGTCCGCGGCCGAGCGCCACCGCAACCTGCACGGGGCGCTGGCGGTGCCGCCGCGCCGGGCCGCGCTGCTGTCCGGTCGGCGGCTGGTGCTGGTCACCAGATCGTCGACCAG
>NZ_JBEYFP010000305.1:0-6857 GCF_040634455.1 Kitasatospora sp. NPDC007106 | reverse complement strand
CCCCACGGGGCCGCGGGCGGCACGGCACCCGGCGGCACCGCGCCGGGCGGGACGGCACCGAACGGGAGGTCGCCGGGCGGCGGGGCGAACGCCCGTGCCAGTGCCTCGTCCTGGGCCGGCGCGGTGTACGGGTTCGGCACGGGCGCACCGTAGGGCGGCGGCGGGGTCTGCTGCGGGTCCTGCCGGGGTTCCTGCGGCGGGGCGAAGGCCCGGGCGAAGGCGTCGTCCCGGGCCGCCCGGTCGTCCGGCTGAGGGCTGTACGGGTCGGACGGCATGCGGGCTCCCTGTGCGCTGGTGCGCGCCGGACACTGGTCGTTCGACGGCGGCGCGAATATAGCGGATCACTAGGACGCCCGTCCGACCGTATTCGGGCCCCGGACGGGCCGGCCCGCGAACTCCCCCTCAGCCGCCGGGCCGTCCGCCCGGCACCGCGGCTCAGCCCAGGTCGCGGCGGTCCAGCGCGGCCAGGCCGACGGCGGCCGCCACGGCGGCGAGCGCGGTCAGCCAGAGCAGCGGGACGGCGGTGAAGGCGCCGCCCGGCAGGTGCGGGGTGTGGGTGAACGGGGAGAGGTCCAGGGCCCACTGCGGCAGGCGCAGCACGGGGCCGAGCCAGCCGATCAGCAGGAAGAACGCCAGCGCGCCCCACGCCGCCGTGCTCCACCGGGGCGCCAGCCCGACCACGGCGAGCGCGACCGCCGCGACCAGCCACACCGCGGGCAGTTGGGCGAGCGCGGCGGGCACCAGCCGGGCGACGGCCCGCCCGGTGCCGCCCATCGCGGCACCCTGGCCGAGACCGGTGAAGACCCCGGCGACGGCCAGCAGCACGGCGCTGCCGGCCAGCGGGAAGAGCAGGTGCCCGCCGGCCCAACGGAGCCGGGAGACGGCGGTCGCGAGGACGGGCTCGGCCCGGCCGGAGGTCTCCTCGGCGCGCAGCCGCAGCACCGCCTGCACCGCGTAGCCGGCGACGACCATGCCGAAGAGGTTGGTCATGGTGCCGAAGTAGGCGTCCAGGACGCCCTGGCGGCCGCCCAGCCGGGCGATCACGTCGGCGACCCGGGCGTTGTCGCCGACCAGGTCGACGACGCCGCGGGAGACCCCGCCGAAGACCAGTCCGGCCGCGGCGAGGCCGCCCGCCCAGCCGATCAGGGTGCCGCGGTGCAGCCGGACGGCGAGCGCGGTGGCGGTGCGCAGCCCGGGGGCGCCGGCCGCGGGGCCCGGGCGCTGCGGCAGCAGGCCGGCGCCGAGGTCGCGCCGGGCGACCAGGGCGTAGGCGGCCGCGACGGCGAGCGCGGTGCCGGCGGCGGGGAGCAGCAGCGCCCACCAGCGGTCCCCGGCGAAGGGGCGGACCTGCTCGGCCCAGCCGATCGGCGAGAGCCAGCCCACCCAGGCCGGGCCGGCGTCGCCGACGGCGCGCAGCACGAAGGCGGTGCCGAGCAGGGCGCCGGCCAGGCCGTTGGCGGCGCGGGCAGTGCCGGCGACCTGGGCGGTGACGGCGGCGGTGCCGGCGAAGAGCATCCCGCAGCCGCCGAGGGCGAGTCCGAAGGCGAGCGAGCCGGCGGGGGCCTCGCCGGTGGCGGCGAGGCAGCCGGCGACGAGCGCGGCGAGCACCAGGTTGGCGGTGGCGGCGGCGAGCAGCGCGGCGGTGAGCGGGGCGCGGCGGCCGACCGCGCCGGCGCCGACGAGTTCGAGCCGGCCGTCCTCCTCCTCGGCCCGGGTGTGCCGGACGACCAGCAGGGTGCTCATCAGGCCGGCCAGGACGGCGCCGAAGACGCCCATCCGCCAGGCCGTCAGCCCGCCGATGGTGGACGCGTCGTGCAGGGGGCCGTAGAGGGCGCGCAGCGAGGTGTTGGCGGCGATGCCGGCGGCGAAGCGGAGCCGGGCGTCCTCGGTGTCGTACAGCGAGCGGAAGGACACGGCGGTGGAGACGACCGAGGCGGCGAGCACGTACACCCAGGCGGGCAGCACGATGCGGTCGCGGCGCAGGGCGAGGCGCAGCAGGACGGGGGTGCCGGCGAGGGTGTTCACCGGGTCACCGCCGGGTCGGGCGACCGGTCGCCGCGGTCGGGGGTGCCGGGCTGTTCGTAGTGGCGCAGGAACAGCTCCTCCAGCGTGGGCGGCCGGCTGGTGAGGCTGCGCACGCCGACGGCGGTGAGGGCGCGCAGCACCTCGTCGAGCCGGTCCGCGTCGACCTGGCAGCGCACCCGCCGGCCGTCGGTGACGAGGTCGTGCACGCCCGTCAGCTCGGGCGGCGGGCCGGCGAGTTCGGCGTCGATCGCGGTGCGGGTGAGGTGCCGCAGCTCGGCCAGGGTGCCGGTCTCCACGGTGCGGCCGGCGCGGATGATGCTGACGCGGTCGCAGAGCGCCTCGACCTCGGACAGGATGTGGCTGGAGAGCAGCACGGTGCGGCCGCGGTCGCGCTCCTCGGCGACGCAGGTGCGGAAGACCTCCTCCATGAGCGGGTCGAGGCCGGAGGTGGGCTCGTCCAGGACGAGCAGTTCGGCGTCGGAGGCGAGGGCGGCGACCAGGGCGACCTTCTGACGGTTGCCCTTGGAGTAGGTGCGGCCCTTCTTGGTGGGGTCGAGTTCGAAGCGTTCCAGCAGGTCGGCGCGGCGGGCGGGGTCGAGGCCGCCGCGGAGCCGGCCGAGCAGGTCGATGGCCTCGCCGCCGGAGAGGTTCCGCCAGAGGGTGACGTCACCGGGCACGTAGGCGAGGCGGCGGTGCAGGTCGACGGCGTCCCGCCAGGGGTCGCCGTCCAGCAGCCGGACGGTGCCGGCGTCGGCGCGCAGCAGGCCGAGCAGGACGCGGACGGTGGTCGACTTGCCGGAGCCGTTCGGGCCGAGGAAGCCGTGCACCTCGCCGCGGGCGACGGCGAGGTCCAGCCCGTCCAGGGCGCGCGTCCGGCCGAAGTCCTTGACCAGGCCGGTCACCGAGATGGCGGTCGTCATGGCTCGACGGTACTCTCGATTCACAGATTCGTGAAGTTCATGAATTCAGTGGATTTCCGCAAGGGCCGACCGGTCCCCGATGATGGTCCGGACGGTCGTGGCACGGGGCGGGAGGCGTGGTGGAACGGGACGGCGCGGCGGTCGGGGCCTTCGTGGAGCGCTTCGCCGCGGTGATGGCCGACGCCGGCTTCCCCCGGATGCCCGCCCGGGTCTTCACCGCCCTGCTCGCCAGCGACTCCGGCCGGCTGACGGCCGCCGAACTCGCCGACACGCTGCGGATCAGCCCGGCCGCGGTGTCCGGCGCGGTGCGCTTCCTCGGCCAGGTCAACCTGGTCACCCGCGAACGCGAGGCGGGCTCCCGCCGGGACCGCTACTGGGTGCACGACGACGCCTGGTACGAGGCCTCCGTCCACCGCGACCGGGAGCTCGTCCGCTGGGAGTCGAGCCTGCGCGAGGGCATCGAGGCGCTCGGCCCCGACACCCCGGCCGGGGCCCGGCTGGCCGAGTCGCTGGCCTTCTTCGGCTTCATGCGCGAGGAGCTGCCCGCCCTGCTCGGCCGCTGGCACGACCGGCGCGAGCAGCTGCGCACGGAACTGACGCAGCCCCAGGACGCCGGGCACCCGCCGACGCGGGCTCAGGACGCCAGCAGCGCGTCCAGGTAGCGGGCGGCCTCGGCCCTCAGCTCCTGCGGCCCCGGCACACCGAGGGCGCGGCCCGCACCGGCCGCGGTGTGGAAGACGACGCCCTCGCACCAGCGGACCAGCCGCCGGGCGTCCCCGGCGACGCCCGCCGGCCCGCCCGGGTCACGGCCGGCGGCACCGAGGGCGAGGCCGACCTGGTGGTGGCCGCCGACGGGCTGCGCTCCGCCGCCCGCGCGCTGCTGCTGCCCGGACACCCCGGCCCGCGCTACTCCGGCTTCACCACCTGGCGCACCGTCGTCCCCGACCCCGGCCGTCCGGTGCCGGCCGGCGAGACCTGGGGCCGCGGCGCGCTCACCGGCGTCATCCCGCTCACCGGCGGCCGGGTCTACCTCTACGCCGCCGCGCTCACCCCGCCCGGCGGCCGGGCCGCGGACGGCGACGAACGCGCCGAACTGCTGCGCCGGTACGGCGACTGGCACCGGGGGCTGGTCGACCTGCTGCACTCCGCCGACCCGGCGGCCGTGCTGCGGCACGACGTGTGGGAGCTCGCCGACCCGCTGCCCGCCCTGCACGGCGGCCGGGTCGCCCTGCTCGGCGACGCCGCCCACGCCATGACGCCCTTCCAGGGGCAGGGCGCCTGCCAGGCCCTGGAGGACGCCGTCGTCCTCGCGCACGCACTCGCCGGGGCGGACGTCACCGGCGCCCTCGCCGCCTACACCGCGGCCCGGCTGCCCCGCACCACCGCCGTCACCGCCGGCTCGCGCCGGGTCGGCCGGCTGGTCGGGCTGCGGGCCGCCCCCGCGGTCGCCCTGCGGGACGCCCTCCTCGCGGCGGCCGGCCGGCTACCCGAACGGACGGCCGTCCGGGCCGCGGCGTCGCTGCTGGACTGGCGGCCGCCGGCGGAGCGGACGGCCCGCCCGGCGGCCGGTCAGCCGAGGTAGGCCGGGGCCACCGCGGAGCGGGTGAGGACGGCGGGGCTGCCGGAGCCGTCGGCCGGGACGGTCCAGAGGTCGGCCCCGTAGTCCCCGGCCAGGGCGTACACCAGGGTGCGGCCGTCGGCCCACAGCGCCTGGTCGTCGATGTTGCGCTGCTCGGCGGTGGCGGTCTCGGTCATGGTGGCGAGGTCGAGCACGTACAGCCGCCACGGCGCGTCCGGGGAGGCGCCGGCCACCCGCTTCTTGTAGGCCACCCGGGTGCCGTCCGGCGAGAGCGAGGGGCACTCGACGTTCTGGTGCAGGGTGGTGAGCGTCCGGGCGCCGAGGTCGCCGCGGACGAGGTAGGTCCTCCCGCCGGTGGCGACGGTGGCGTAGAAGCCGTTGTCGTCGGCGAAGGTGACGCCCCAGATGTTGGTGTCGGGAGACTTCAGCGGCTTGCCGCCGTCGAGGACGGTGAAGGTCTCCAGGTTGTCGTAGAGGGTCCAGCCGCGGGTGTCGACGATCGAGGTGCGGGTGGAGAAGTCGGTGCCCGCGTACGAGTCGCCGCTGACGAAGACCGTCCAGGCGGCAAGGTGGCCGGAGGGCGAGACCCGGGAGCGGGTGGGGATGCCCGCCGCCGGGTACCGCTTGAGCTCGTGCAGGCCGGCGTCGAGGACGACCGCGGTGTAGCGGTCGCCCAGCCCCTCCTGCTCGCCCTGCAGGCAGATGCCGGTGCCCGCGGCGGCGTGGAAGCGCAGGCACCTGAGACCGGAGGCGGTCCGCGGGCCGTCCGGCCGGTCCGCGGGCACCGCGGTGATCTCGTCGCGGTGCGGCCCCCAGGCGGTGGAGCGGAACAGCAGCCGGCGGGGCCCGTCCGGGGCGAGCGGGACGGGGCCGGGGGTGATCACGGGACCGCCCGCCTGCTCCTGGTCCTTGCGGCCGGAGCGGTCGGCGGCGTGCAGCACCGCCACCGTGCCGACCGCCCCGAGCAGGAGGACGGCGGCCAGCAGGGTCAGCAGGCGGGCGGTGCGCGTCATGCAGGGTGCTCCTCGGTGGTGCCGGTGTCGGGCGGGGAGTCGGGGGTGTGCGGGGAGCCGGGGGTGCGGATCAGCAGGAAGGCGGCACCGGCGGCCACGGCCAGCGCCGCGGCGGCGACCGCCAGCACCGGCTGCCCGCCCCAGAGGGTCCAGCCGGCGCCGAACGCCAGCGAGCAGCCGAAGCGGGCCAGCGCCTGCCCGGTGCCCACCAGGGCGAGCCCGGCGCCCTGCTGCTCGGCGGGCACGGTCGCGGAGGCGGCCGCGGCCAGCACGCCGTCGGTCGCCGCGTAGAACGAGCCGTGCAGCAGCAGTACGACCGGCGCCGCCCACCAGGCGTGCAACGGGGCGAGCAGCAGCCCGTACCCGGCGAGCAGCACCAGGTGGCCGAGCAGGAAGAGCCTGCGGCGGCCGATCCGGTCCGCGGCCGCGCCGAAGGGCACGGCCAGCAGCAGGAAGGCGGCCGCGGTGCCGAGCGGCAGCAGCGGGAAGAGGTGCGCCGGCAGGTCGAGCCGGCGCTGCAGCAGCAGGTACAGGAAGGAGTCGCTGACGGTGGTCAGACCGAGCAGGACGGCGGCCAGGGTGAGCCGCCGCAGCGCGGGCAGCCGCAGCAGGGCCAGCGAGTCGCGCAGGGCGGGGCGCGGCCCGTCGGCGGGGGCGGCGGCGGCGCGGCCCGGGACGAAGAGCAGCAGCACCAGCACGCCGAGCGCGGCGACGCACGCGGAGACGGCGAAGACCGCGTCGTAGCCGTCGGCGGCGAACCGGAGCAGGGCGAAGGCGACCAGCGGGCCGAGCAGCGCGCCGGTGGTGTCCATGGCCCGGTGCACGCCGAACGCCCGCCCGCGGTGCTCGGGCGCGGTGGCCAGCGAGATCAGGGCGTCGCGCGGGGCGGTGCGCAGCCCCTTGCCGGTGCGGTCGACCGCCAGCACCGCGCTGATCAGCGGCAGGGTGTGGGCGAGCAGCAGCAGCGGCTTGCAGACCGCGGACAGGCCGTAGCCGATCGCGGCGACGGCCTTGTGCCTGCCACGGCCGCCGTCCGCGGCGTGCCCGCCGACCAGCCGGACGAGGGCGCCGACACCGTTGTTGATGCCGTCGAGCAGGCCGAAGCCGAGCGGGGAGAGCCCGAGTCCGGCGACCACGTACAGCGGCAGCACCGCGCCGACCATCTCCGAGGAGACGTCGGTGATCAGGCTGACCGCGCCGAGGGCCAGGACGGTGCCGGGCACCGCGGCGGCGCGCCGCCCCGGGCGGATGCCCGGGACGGCGGCCGGATCGGTGCTGCGGCTCGCGGCGCTGCCGGCGTCGCCGCTGCCGGCGTCGCCG
>NZ_JBEYFP010000304.1:0-6861 GCF_040634455.1 Kitasatospora sp. NPDC007106 | reverse complement strand
GGACGGCCGGGTGGACGCCTCGCACCGCGGCGGCTTCCCCGGCTTCGTCGAGGTGCTGGGGCCGAACCGGCTGCGCTGGGCGGAGTACGCGGGCGCCGACGCCCGCAGCGTCAAGATCGGCATCATCACCTCGCTCACCAGCCCCGTCGGCTCGGAGACCTTCGCCGGGCCGCGCTTCGGCGCCCTCGCCTTCTTCAAGGCCCTGAACGACGCCGGCGGGGTGCACGGCCGGACGGTGCAGGTCGTCACCTGCGACGACGGCGGCAGCGGCATCGGCAACCAGGACTGCGTCCACCGGATGATCGACAAGGAGAAGGTCTTCGCCCTGGTCTCCGGCAGCGTCCTGGTCTACGCGGGAGCCCCCTACGTCAGCGCCAAGGGCGTGCCGGACGTCGGCGGCCAACCGATCGGCACCGCCTACGACCAGTGGCCGCACCTGTACGGCATCTACGGCAGCAGCGCCCCGCGGGACGGCCGCTCGGTCGGCTGGGACGGCGTCCTCTACCAGAGCACCGAGGTGTACCGGTTCTTCAAGGAGAAGCTCGGCGCCCGCAGCGCCGCCGTCGTCGCCTACGACCAGGCCGACTCGGCCCGCTACGCCCGGCAGTTGACCGAAGCGCTGAAGGCCGAGGGGTACCGGGTGCTCAACCAGACCGTCGACCTGGCGCTGCCCGGCTTCCAGGCGGTCGCCGCGGCGATGAAGGCCGACGGCACCGAGCTGCTCTTCGACGCCATGGACACCCGCGGCAACGCCGGGCTCTGCCAGGCCCTGGACGCCGCCGGGGTGCGCCTCAAGGCCAAGGTCACCAACGTGCAGAACTGGACGGCGACCGTCGGCACCGACTACAAGGACTCCCCCGGCTGCCGGTCGGTGCTGTGGGCGACCTCCTCCAGCCAGAACTACGAGGACACCCGCCAACCGGCCGTGCAGGCCTTCCGCAAGGCGATGGCCACGTACTACCCCGAGCGCGAGGGGCTGCTCTCCGCCTGGGAGTTGGAGGGCTGGGCCGGGGCGCAGTGGCTCACCGACGCGATGGACTCCTGCGGCGCCGACCTCACCCGCGGCTGCGTCGAGGACTTCATGAACCGCAGCACCCCCTACGACGCGCACGGCCTGCTGCTCCCGGCCGACTTCGTCCCGACCCCGCGGCCGACCGGGCTGCTCAGGGCCTGCCTCAACGCCGCCCGCTGGGAGGACTCCGCCCAGGACGGGCACGGCGGTTGGGTCACCCAGGTGCCCGACATGGCCACCAACTGCTACGACGTCCCGCAGCTGCCGTACCGGCCCTGAGGGGTGGTGGGGCGGCCGGTGCGGGCCGCGGTGTGGCGAACGTCGCAGGTGATCGTGGGCGGGTTCGGCCTTCGGCCGGCGACGGGGCGGGGAGCGGCCGGTAGGCTGCCGCTGCCCCGTCCGAGCTGCAAGGAGTCCCCTTGGCCACCGCCGTGCCCGCGTCCGTGATCACCGTCGTCGGGGTCGGTGCGGACGGCTGGGACGGCCTCGCGCCCACCGCCCGGGAGGCGCTGCTCGGGGCCGCGACCGTCCTCGGCGGACCACGCCAGCTGGAGCTGCTGCCGCCGGAGGTCACCGCCGCACGGGTGGCCTGGCCGAGCCCGCTGCGGCCCGCCGTACCCGGTCTGCTCGCCGAGCACGGCGACCGGCGGCTGTGCGTCCTCGCCAGCGGCGACCCGATGTTCCACGGCATCGGCCGAGCCCTCGCCGAGACGGTCGGCGCCGAGCGGCTGCACGTGCTGCCGCACCCCTCCTCCGTCGCCTACGCCTGCGCGCGCCTCGGCTGGCCGCAGGAGGACACCGAGGTGGTCAGCGCGGTCGGCCGCCCGCTGGCGAACCTCAACGCCGCACTGTCCGACGGGCGGCGGCTGCTGGTGCTCAGCGCCGGCGCCGGCACCCCCGCCGAGGTCGCCGCGCTGCTCACCGGACGCGGCTTCGGCGCCAGCCGGCTACGGGTGCTCGAACAGCTCGGCGGCGGAAGCGAACGCGTCCTCGACGGCACCGCCGCCGACTGGCCGCACCCGGCCGCCGATCCGCTGAACATCGTCGCCGTGGAGTGCGCGGGTCCGCGGGCGCAGCTCGTCCCCGGGCTGCCGGACGACGCGTACGAGCACGACGGCCAGCTGACCAAGCGCCATGTCCGGGCCGCGACGCTCGCCGCGCTCGCGCCCGCCGCCGGAGAACTGCTCTGGGACATCGGCGGCGGCTCCGGCTCGATCGCCGTGGAGTGGCTGCGGGCGCACCGCAGCTGCCGGGCCGTCAGCGTGGAGCGGGACGCCGTCCGGGCCGACCGGATCCGGCGCAACGCCGACACGCTCGGCGTGCCGCGGCTGGAGGTCGTCACCGGCCGGGCGCCCGACGCGCTGGCCGGACTGCCGGTGCCGGACGCCGTGTTCATCGGCGGCGGGCTGACCGCGCCCGGCCTGCTGCAGGCCTGCTGGGACGCGTTGCCCGCGGGCGGCCGGCTGGTCGCCAACACCGTCACGCTGGAGTCCGAGGCGCTGCTCACCGAGTGGTACCGCCGGCACGGCGGGGAGCTGGTGAAGCTGGCGGTCGCGCACGCCGTACCGGTCGGCGGGTTCACCGGCTGGCGGCAGGCCATGCCGGTCACCCAGTGGTCGGCCGTCAAGACGTCCGAGGCCGGCCGGGCCGGCGTGGAGGAGGAGCAGTGACCGTCTACTTCATCGGGGCCGGCCCCGGTGCCGCCGACCTGATCACCGTCCGCGGGCAGCGCACGCTGGCCGCCTGTGGGGTGTGCCTGTACGCGGGCAGCCTGGTGCCGCGCGAACTGCTCGCCGAATGCCCGCCGGACGCACGGCTGGTGGACACCGCGAACCTGGACCTCGACCGGATCGTCGCCGAGATCGCCCGCGCCCACGAGGAGGGCCGGGACGTGGCCCGGCTGCACTCCGGCGACCCCTCGGTGTTCAGCGCCGTCGCCGAGCAGATGCGGCGCCTCGACGCGCTCGGCATCCCGTACGAGGTGGTGCCGGGCGTGCCCGCCTTCGCCGCCGCGGCGGCCGCGCTCAAGCGGGAACTGACCGTGCCGACGGTCGGTCAGACCGTCATCCTCACCCGGGTCTCCCGGCAGGCCACCCCGATGCCCGAGGGCGAGGACCTCGCCACCCTCGGCCGCAGCGGCGCCCTGCTGGTGCTGCACCTCGCCGCCCGCTACGTCGACAGCGTCGTCGAGGAGCTGCTGCCGCACTACGGCGCCGACTGCCCGGCCGCCGTCGTCGCCATGGCCAGCCGCCCCGACGAGCTCGTGCTGCGCGGCACCCTCGGCGACATCGCCGAGCAGGTGAAGGCCGCCGGTGTGCTGCGGACGGCCGTCATCCTGGTCGGCCGGACCCTCGGCGCCGAGCAGTTCCGCGACAGCCACCTGTACTCCTCCGAGCGCGAGCGGCCGCACGAGCCCTGCGGCGCCTGACCTCCGGCGTCGTCACCCGGCGGGTACCGCCAGCGCCGCCGTGAAGGCCCGGGCCCGTCGGGTGATCTCCGGCCAGTCGGCGGCGGCGACGGCGGCCGGGGGGACGACCCCGGAGCCGGCGCAGACGGCGAGGGCGCCGTGGTCGAGGAAGGCGGCGGCGTTGCCCGTGTCGACGCCGCCGGATGCGACCAGCGGGACGTCGGGGTAGGGGCCGCGCAGATCGGCGAAGTAGCCGGGGCCGAAGACGCGGGCCGGGAAGACCTTGACCGCGGCGGCGCCCAGGTCGACGGCCTGCGCCACCTCGGTCGGGGTGAGCGCGCCGAGCACGACCGGGACACCGGCCAGCCCGGCCGCGGCGGCGACCTCGGGGCGGCACCCCGGGGTGACCAGGAAACCCGCACCGGCGTCCACCGCGCGTTCGGCCTGCTCGGCGGTCAGCACCGTACCGACCCCGATCCGGTGCCCGGCCCCGGCCGCGTGCCGCAGGTGTGCCGTCACCTCCGGTGTGGTGAAGGTGAGTTCGACCCGGTCGATGCCCCCGGCGGCCAGTGCCGCGCACAGCTCGGCGGCGTCCGGGATCCGCGGCGCGCGGACCACGGCGATCACCCGCTCGGCGGCGAGAGCGGCCCGCAGGGCGGCGGCGGCTGCGGCGGCGCCGGGGGTGGTGGCGGTGGGTGCGGTCACGGGATTCGGGCTCCTCGGTTCGGGCGGGCAGGCGTGCCGTACCCGGCGGTTCACCGGGCGCGGGTGCCGTCGGCGGTGCGGCGCAGGGTGCGACCGGGCAGCGCTCCGGTGGGACGGCCGTCGTCCAGGACGGCGGTGCCGTTGACCCGGACGTGGGCGATCCCGGCGGCCGCTCGGCGCGGGTGGTCGAAGGTGGCGGTGTCGCGGACGGTCGCCGGGTCGAGCAGCACCAGGTCGGCGTGGTGGCCGGGGCGGACGAGGCCGCGGCGGTGGAGCCGGAGGCGGCGGGCCGGGCGGCCGGTCATCCGGGCGATCGCCTCCTCCAGGGTGAGCACGCCCTCGTCCCGGCCGTAGTGGCCGAGGTAGCGGGCGAAGGTGCCCCAGGCCCGGGGGTGCGGCCGGTCGCCGACGAGCAGGCCGTCGCTGCCGACGGTGTGCGCGGGGTGTCGCATCACGGCGCGGACGTTCGCCTCGTCGCCGACGTGCTGGAGGATCGTGGTGGCGAGGCGGTCGCGGCGCAGCAGGTCGAGGAAGGCCTCGGTGCCGGTGGTGCCGTCCGCGGCGGCGACCTCGGCGACGGTGCGGCCGACCAGGGCGGCGAGGGCCGGGTCGCCGACGCCGGAGATCTGCACGGTGTGCCAGTCGGCGGTGACGCCGTGGCAGCCGTCGCTGCCGGTCTCCTCCAGGGCGGTACGGATGCGCTCGCGGGCGGCCGGGTCGCCGAGCCGGGCGAGGGTCGCGTCCGGTCCGCCGGCGGCGGCCCAGCCGGGCAGCAGCGCGGCGAGGGTGGTGGAGCCGGGGAGGTAGGGGTAGCTGTCGAGGGTGATGTCGAGGCCCTCGGCGAGGGCCGCGTCGACCAGGGCGAGGAGTTCGCCGGCCCGGCCGCGGTTGACCTCGAAGTTCATGGTCGCGTGGGTGAGGTGCAGCGGGCAGCCGGAGGCGCGGGCGATCGCGATCATCTCGGCGTAGCCCTCCAGCGCGCCGGCGCCGTAGGAGCGCTGGTGCGGGGCGTGGAATCCGCCGGCGGCGGCCACCACCTCGCAGAGCGCGGTGAGTTCGGCCGTTCCGGCGTACATGCCGGGCGGGTAGCTGAGCCCGCTGGACAGGCCGACCGCGCCCTCGGCGAGGCCGTCGGCCACCAGGGCGCGCATCCGGTCGAGTTCGGCCCCGGTCGGCGGGCGGTCGTCCCAGCCCATGGCGAGCATCCGGACGGTGCCGTGCGGCACCAGGTAGCAGGTGTTGACGGCGGTGCCGGTGTCGAGCCGGTCGAGGTACTCGCCGACGGTGCGCCAGTTCCAGTCGAAGCCGTCGGGGTCGCCGTTCCAGCCGGCGAGTTGGCGGCGCAGTGCGGGCAGGGTGGTGTCGTCGACGGGTGCGTAGGAGAGGCCGTCCTGGCCGAGGACCTCGCAGGTGACGCCCTGGGTGATCCGGGAGGGGTGGCCGGGTTCGACGAGCAGGCGCAGGTCGGAGTGGGTGTGCATGTCGACGAAGCCGGGGGCGAGGACGAGGCCGTCCGCGTCGAGCGCACGGCGGGCGGTGAGGTGCTCGCCGGGGACGCCGACGGTGTCGATCAGGCCGTCGGTGACGGTGACGTCCGCGCGGCGGCGCGGGGCGCCGGTGCCGTCCACGACGGTGGCGCCGCGGATCACCAGATCGGCCACCAGACCACTCCTCACCTGCAATGTTGCGTTATTCGCAACCTGCGTTGCGGATAGTGCCACGACGGTTCTAACATTCACGCCGAAGCGCGGTCAACGAGACGGGCGTGTCCGAGGGGCGCGCGGGCAAAGGGAGTGCGGCGGATGGCGGAGCGGTCGCCCGGCCCGTGGGCCGTGTGCCTGGGCGAGTCGATGGCGGTGCTGCTGCCGAACGCCGCGGGCCCGCTGGAGGCCGCGGGCGGCTTCCGGCCGGCGGTGGGCGGCGCGGAGTCCAACACGGCGTGCGCGCTGGCCGCTCTGGGTGTGCCGGCGGCCTGGATCGGCCGGGTCGGCGACGACGGGTTCGGGCGCATGGTCACCGCCGATCTGGCCGCCTGCGGGGTGGACGTCTCGGCCGTCGCGGTGGACCCGCACCGCCGCACCGGCCTCTACGTCAAGGAGACCGGCGGTTCGGCGCTGCCGCACGACCTCGGTCCGGGCCGCAGCCGGCTGCACTACTACCGGACGGGCTCCGCCGCCTCGGCGCTCTCCCCCGCGCTGCTGGCCGACCCGGCCGCCGCCCGGCTGCTGGCCGGCGCCCGGCTGCTGCACCTGACCGGCATCACCGCGGCGCTCTCCGACGACTGCCTGGCACTCGTCCGCGCGCTGCTCGCCGACCGGCGGCCCGGCCGCCTGGTCTCCCTCGACCTCAACTGGCGCCCCGCGCTCTGGCACGGCCGCGACCCGGCGGTGCTGCCCGACCTGCTGGACGCCGCCGACGTCCTGCTGCTGGGCGCGGACGAGGCCGCCGAAGCCCTCGGCACCGGGGACCCGGCCGCGCTGCGGGCCGCCTTCCCCTCCCCCGCGACCGTCGTCGTCAAGGACGCCGGCCACCGGGTCACCGCCCTGGACCGCTCGGGCGCCGCCGTCACCGAGCCGGCGCTCGCCGTCGAGGTGGTCGAGCCGACCGGTGCCGGCGACGCCTTCGCCGCCGGCTACCTGGCCGGCCTGCACCGCGGCCTGGACGGCCGCCGCCGGCTGCGGCTCGGCCACCTCGCCGCGGCCTGCGCCCTGACCGCCCCCGGCGACCGCGGCCGGCT
>NZ_JBEYFP010000303.1:0-6873 GCF_040634455.1 Kitasatospora sp. NPDC007106 | reverse complement strand
GGCCGGACGCTCGGCCGGCTGCTCGCCGAGCAGCGGATCCTGCCGGTGGAGCGCGCCGTGCACCGCGTCACCCTGCAGCACCGGGCCAACGCCCACTCCGTCCCGCTGACCGGCGCACCCGCCGTCTGGTCCGGCCCGGGCGGCACCACCGGCAGCGGGGTGCGGATCGGCATCGTCGACTCCGGCATCGACTACACCCACGCCGACTTCGGCGGCCCCGGCACCCCGGAGGCCTCCACCGCCGTCGACGGCGCCCGCCCGGCACCGGCCGCGCTGTTCCCCAACGCCAAGGTGGCCGGCGGCCAGGACCTCGTCGGCGACGACTACAACCCGGACCCGTCCTCGCCGCACCACCAGCCCGTGCCGCACCCGGACGCCAACCCGATCGACTGCGCCGCCAACGGCCACGGCACCCACGTCGCCGGCACCGCCGCCGGCCTCGGCGTCACCAAGGACGGCAAGCCCTACCGCGGCCCCTACCGGGAGGGCCTCGACCCCGCCGCCTTCTCCGTCGCCCCCGGCGCGGCCCCCGGCGCCACCCTCTACGCCCTGCGCGTCTTCGGCTGCGACGGCTCCACCGACCAGCTCGCGCACGCCCTCGACCTGGCCGCCGACCCGAACGGCGACGGCGACCTCTCCGACCGCCTCGACGTGGTCAACCTCTCGCTCGGCAGCGCCTTCGGCAGCCCGGACGACGCAGACTCGCTCGCCGCCGACGCGCTGTCCGCCCTGGGCACCGTGGTGGTCGCCTCGGCCGGCAACGAGGGCGACCTGTACGGGATCGGCGGCAGCCCCGGCACCGCCGCCCGGGTGGTGACCGTCGCGGCCTCGGTCGACCCGCACGGCGACGCCGACGGCATCCGGGTGCTCGCCCCCGCCTCCCTCGCCGGCGTCGTCCCGGGCCACTGGAGCTCCGAGTACACCGGCTGGTCCGACCGGGACGTCACCGCCGAACTCGCCCGGCCCGCCGACCAGCAGGACGGCTGCACCGCCTTCGACGCGGCCGACGCCGCCCGGCTCAAGGGCCGGATCGCCGTGCTCGCCTGGCGCAGCAAGGACGCCGACCGGGCCTGCGGCTCGGCCGTGCGCGCCGACCACGCCGCGGACGCCGGCGCCGTCGGCACGCTGTTCACCGCCGACGGCGAGTCCCTCGCCGAGATCGCCGGCGACAGCCGGATCCCGGCCGTGCTGCTGGCCCGCACCGACTCCGACCGGCTGCTCGCCGCGGTGGCCGACGGGCCGGTGAAGGTCCAGCTCGCCGCCCCGGGCAACACCCTGCACGGCGCGGTCTCCCAGGACCGGCCCGAACGCACCGACATGCTCACCCCCTTCACCTCCCGCGGGATCGGGGTGCCCGGCATCGTCAAGCCCGACGTCGCCGCGCCCGGCGAGACGATCTGGTCGGCGAAGGCGGGCAGCGGCAGCGGCGGCATGCGGGAGGACGGCACCTCGATGGCCGCCCCGCACGTCACCGGCCTCGCCGCCCTCGTCCGCGCCGCCCACCCCGACTGGCCGGTCGCCGAGGTCAAGGCCGCGCTGATGAACACCGCCGTCGACACCCGGCACGACGCCGACCCCGGCAGCCCGGTGTACGGCCCGGAGCGCACCGGCGCCGGCCGGGCCCGGGTCGACGCCGCCGTCGCCACCCCGGCGGTCGCCTACGCGGCGGGCCAGGGCGCGGTGGACGGCGCGGTCGGCGTCTCCTTCGGCCCGGTCGAGGCCACCGGCCCGGTCGAGCTCGAACGCCAGGTGGAGATCCGCAACCACGGCGACGCCCCGCTCACCTACACCACCGGCTACGCGGCCGCCACCGAGCTGCCCGGGGCCTCCTTCGGCATCAGCCCCGGGCAGGTCACCGTCGAACCCGGCGGCACCGCCCGGGTCACCGTCACCCTGCGCGTCCCCGGCAGCCTGACCCGCACCCCCGACCCGACCCTCGACCTCGAACAGGCCGGCCGGGCCCGAAGCTACCGCGGCGAGCTCTCCGGCCGGCTGCTGCTGACCCCGGCCGACACCGGCCTGCCGCAGCTGCGGGTGCCGCTGTTCGCCGCCCCGCGGCCCGCCTCGCAGTTCACCGCCGGGCCGCAGCTCGCCGCCGGGCGGGCCGGCGCCACCATGCTCGCCCTGGCCGGCACCGGCACCCCGGCCGGCGACGGCGCCGGGCTGCTCAGCGCCTTCGTGTACGGCGGAGAGGCCGCCCGCTGGCCGGACTGCGCCGACGCCGGCGACGCCGACGACATCTGCGTGGAGCGGCCCGGCGAGCGCGCCGCCAACCTGCGGTTCGCGGGCGCGGCCAGCGACGCCCCGGCGCACGGGGACCCGCTCGGAGAGGGCACCCTCTACCTGGCCGCCGCCCTGTGGGGCCCGGCCGACACCCCGGTCGGCATGTTCGGGGTGCGCGCCTCGCTGGACACCGACGGGGACGGCCGCACCGACGCGATCGTCGCCGCCGCCCGGCTGCGCGGCAGCGACGTCCTGGTGGCCCGCACCACGGACGCCCGCACCGGCAAGGAACTGGACGTCCAGCCGCTGAACGCCCGCTGGGGCGACACCGACACCGGGCTGCTCGACGGCGACGCCCTGGTGCTGCCCGTCCGGCTCTCCGCCCTGCCCGGGCTGAAGTCCGGTGCGAGCACCGTCCGGTACGCGCTGTGGACGGGCCAGGTGCTGCCCGGTGCGCCGAGCGAGCAGGACGCGCTCGGCTCGATCGGTCTCACCGACGGCCGGCCGACCCTCGCCCTCGACGTGCTGCACCCGGCACTGGACGTCCGCGACGGCACCGACGGCACCGACGGGCCGGCCGCCGTCGCCGTGCCGGAGCGGCCGGGCAGCGTGCTGCGGGTCGCCCGGGCGGACGCCGCGGCCCGGCTGCTACTGCTCCACCACCTCAACCCGGGCGGACGCCGGGCCGAGGTCGTCACCCTGCGCTGAGCCGCCGGCGGGGCCCGTGCCCCGCCCGGTCAGCACCAGCTTCGACAGCACGTAGGTGATCGGGATCGCGACCGCTGCGGCCAGCAGCGGCGCGAACCGGTCGTCCACCCGCGCCCACTCCACCAGCACGAACACCCCGCCGCTCTGCACCAGGTAGTTGGTGATGTTCGGCAGCGGGAAGAGCAGGAACTTCCGCCAGGTCGGCCGGGTCCGGTACGTGAAGTACGTGTTCAGGAAGAACGAGCCGACCATGCTCAGGAAGAACGCCGCGCTGAACGCCGCGAAGTACGGCAGGTACGGGTGGAAGGCCAGGTACAGCAGGTAGAAGGTGCCGGTGTTGACCACACCGACCAGGCCGAACCTGACGACCTGCCACAGCTGCGGGCTCACACCGGCTCCCCGGCACGGGCGCGGTGGCCCTCGGCGCGGAACGCGGCCCGCGGCACGTTGGTCTCCTTGACCAGGAAGTGCGGCCGCCGCTTGGTCTCGTAGTAGATCCGGCCGATGTACTCGCCGATCAGACCGAGCATCACCATCTGCAGGCCGCCCAGCCCCACGATCGCCACGATGAGGGTGACGTAGCCGGGGGAGTCCACGCCGTCGACCAGGGCGACGCCGGTGATCCACGCCGCGTACAGCGCCGCCACCCCGACCAGGGCCAGGCCCAGGTAGATGGCGATCCGCAGCGGCCGGTTGTTGAACGAGATCAGGCCGTCCATGCCGTAGTTGAGCAGCGCGCCGAACCGCCACTTCGTCTCGCCGGCCTCGCGGGCGACGTTCTGGTAGTCGAAGGTGACGGTGTCGAAGCCGATCCAGGAGAACAGGCCCTTGGAGAACCGGTTGTACTCCGGCAGGGACAGCAGCGCGTCCACCGCGGCGCGCGACAGCAACCGGAAGTCGCCGACGCCGTCCTGGAGTTCGACGTCCACCCAGCGGTTGACCATCCGGTAGTAGAGCCGGCTGACCGCCGTGCGGACGGGCTTGTCGCCCTCCCGGGTGCGGCGGGCGATCACCTGGTCGTGCCCGCGGTCGTACAGCTCCAGCATCCGCTCGATCAGCTCCGGCGGGTGCTGCAGGTCGGCGTCCATCAGCACGACCGCGTCGCCCGTCGCCTCGCGCAGGCCGGCCAGCATGCCGGCCTCCTTGCCGAAGTTCCGGCTGAAGGAGACGTAGCGGGTGGTGTCCGGGTGCTCCGCGGCGATCTTGCGCAGCCGCTCCAGCGTGCCGTCCGCGCTGCCGTCGTCGACGTAGCAGAGCTCGTACTCGACCGGCAGGGCGTCGAGGCTCGCGCGGATCGCGGTGTCGAAGAGCTCGACCACCGCTTCCTCGTTGTAACAGGGCACCACCACGGACAGCCGCACCAGTCCACCTCCGGCCTCGACGCAGTCGGCGGCCGCACGCACTGACCCCTCACCCTGCCTGTCTGATTTCACACAGATGGTACCGGTCCGCCGTCGGCCGCCCGCCCGTTCCGGCGGCGCAGCCGCGTGAGCAGCGCCACGCCCAGCAGCACCGCGGCGGCGGCCCCGCTCGCCGCGAGACCGGGCAGCAGACCCGGCGGACGGTAGTCGCAGGACACCTCGGAGGCGCCCGCGCCCAGGTCGACGCCGGTCATGCCGAGCACCGACCGGGGGGCCCGCGCCGGGCCGCCGTCCACCGAGCACCGCCAGCCGTCCACGGCCGGCACCGAGATCAGCGCGGTGCCGGTGGACCCGGCCGGCAGCTCCGCCCGCAGCCCGTGGCCGCCGGCGGTGACCTCCGTCGCCCCGTGCAGGCCGTGCAGCGCGGCCGACAGCGCCGCCGGATCGAGGCAGCCGAGCGGCAGCTCCGGGACCTCCGCCTTCGCCGCGGCCCGCAACTGGACGGTGACCCGCCCGTCGGCCGGGACGGGGCCGAGTTCGCGGATCGGCATCGCCGTCATCGGCTGCCGGCCCCAGCTGGTGTACTTGCCGCCCGCGCCCATCACCGTGCCGCCCAGCCAGGGCGCGTACAGGAAGGCGGTGCGCCCCGGGGTGCAGGACGCGGTGAACGTCGTCCAGGTGCCGCCCTTCGGCGTCGCCGGCACCCGCCAGCCGCCCGGCGAGCGGACCGGCCGCGGACCGGCCGTCCACTCCGGGGCCGGCGTCTCGTAGACCCGCGCGCCGAGCAGCGACTCCTGGCGGCTCCACACCGAGCGGGTGTCCGGGGCGGCCGTCGGGTGCACGGTGACCAGCGGCGCGGCCGCGGCGTGCTTCACCGCGAAGCCGCCCGGCGCACCGGTGGAGTCCAGGTACGTGGTGACGCCGAACAGCGCCCGCCCGACCGGGTCGGCCGGGCTGAGGGTGTGCCGGCCCTGGATGTACCAGCCGGCGCCGAGCTCCTGCAGCATCCCGGCGGTCACCGCGGGCAGGTAGCTGCTGTAGTACGAGCCGCCCTGGCCGCCGAGCAGCAGCGGGTCGTTGTTGGCGAACTCGTGCGGACCGGGGTCGGTGCGGCCGTTCGGCCAGTCGTCGGCCGCGTGCAGCGCCTCGGCCGCGGCCGTCGACTGCGCCGAGACGGTCGTGCGCGGCTGGTAGAAGGGCAGCCGGTCACGGATCCCGGTGACCGCCCAGGCGGTGTGCGCAGCCGAGGCGAAGACGGTGAGCACCAGCACCGCGCCGGCGGACCGGCGCACGAGCGGGCGCGTGCGCCACCGGGCGAGCGCCAGCAGCGCACCGAGCAGCAGCGCGCCGCCCGCCCCGACCTCGATCCAGGTCGACCAGCGGACCGAGCTCTGCCCGTGCCCGGCCAGCGCCAGCAGCGCCACCAGCCCGGCGCCGCCCAGCAGCGCCCGGACGTCCGGACGGCGGGCGAGCGACGCCCAGGCCGCCATCACCAGCATGCCGCTGAGCACGAACGACGCCCGGTACGGACTGCCGTTGGGGATCGCCAGCCCGTGCCAGAGCAGGATCGTCGGCTCCCAGACGAAGCTCGCCCCGACCAGCAGCAGCAGCGCGTACCAGCCGATCCGCTCGGCGGGGCGGACCCGCCGGTTGAAGGGCAGCGAGGCGACCAGCAGCAGCGCCAGCACGCCGACGAAGACGTTCGGCACCGAGTGGTCCGAGCGGCCGCCGGGCAACAGTTGCGCCAGGTAGTCGGTGAGGCCCGGCGCGCCCTCGTAGGTCGCGGGCGGGGCCGGCTGCGAGGCCTTGCTGGCCTTCAGCGAGACCGTCATCGCCGGCGCGGCCAGCAGCACGCCGACCGTGAACATCCCGGCCGCCCGCCCGGCCGTCCGCAGCCGCTCCCGCCACGGGGTGCCGGCCAGCGCGAGGCGCAGCAGCAGCACCAGGCAGGAGGCGATGGTCGCCATCGCCCCGGTGTAGAAGTTGCCCGCCCAGGCGAGGGCGACCAGCAGGGTGCCGAGCACCCAGCGCCGGCCGCGCAGGCACCAGTCGCAGGCCAGGCCCACGGCCGGCAGCGAGACCAGGCCCCACATCCACATCGGGTCCGGCGAGCCGTCGTTGAGCACCCAGGCGCAGAGCCCGTAGCCGACCGCGAGCAGGGCGCGCAGCCACGGGCCGCCCGGCGCCAGGCGGCCGAGCAGCACCGTCATCGCGGCCGCCCCCAGGCCGATGCTCAGCAGGGTGACGAGGAACACGGGGAGGTTGACGGCGTCCCGCGGGAACAGCCCGACCAGCCAGGAGAACGGGTTCATCAGGTACGTGACGAAGTCACCGAGGAACGGCGAGCCGTAGCCGCTGTTCCAGTTGAACAGCAGGTCGCCGCCGCCCCGGCCGTGCATCAGGTCCCACAGGTGGGCGTGGAACGGCACGAACTGGTTGCCGAGGTCGTTCACCGCGCGCGACCGCGCCCCGAACGGGTACGTCCCGCGCAGGGCGCCGGCCAGGCAGAACGCCGCCATGGACAGCACGGCGGCCAGCGCCGCGGCGCCCGCCTCGCCCCTGCGGGAGCGCCCGGCGGCCG
>NZ_JBEYFP010000302.1:0-6880 GCF_040634455.1 Kitasatospora sp. NPDC007106 | reverse complement strand
CGGCGGCCGGCCCGGGTGCGCGGGGGGCGGCCTCGGCACCGGGCGGGCCGGCCTGCGGGGGCACCCTGTTCCCGGCGTCCGGCGGGCCGGCGGCGCGGTCGTGCACGGTGCCGTCGTCGCGGGCGACGGCCTGGGGCCGGCGGGCTGCTGCTAGCTCCACGGGAATCCCTTCGGGCCGCGCGCGGCAGCTGGGGGACGCCGCGCCACACGGGACTGGGATACCCACGAGTGTGGGCCGCGCCACACGCGGGGCGCCGGCATTCCTGGAGATGTACGGACAGCCGGGCCGTCGGCCCCGCCACGAGGGGCCCGTCCAGGCCCTCTCTTTCGGATCTTGTCGGATCGGCGTGCGGCGGTGGGCGCCCGCCTGGGCGTGCCGGCGGATCGTCCTCGTACCGGACCGTACGTGGACGATTCGCCGGTGCGTCCAGACTGGGGGCACCTCCCGGCCCCCTCGGGGCTGGGGGAGATGCCCGGCGTCGCGCGCCCGGCAAGATCCGAAAGGGAGGGCCTAGAGCGCCGCAGCGCCGCGGGAGCGGAGCTGGTGGCCGTACTGCTGGAGGGCGTACAGCTCGCTCTGCACGGCGTTGAGCTCCTCGGCGGAGGCGCGGCTGCCGAGCCGCTGGAGGTAGCCGCGGGCCTCGGTGACGCGCCGGTCGACCGCCTGCAGGCGGAGCTTGACGAGGAACTCGCCGGCGTAGATCTCGTCGGCCTTCCGGCGGGAGCGGATCGGCTCCACGGTCAGCTCCAGGACGAGGCGGCGCACCTCGTCGTCGGGGCAGGCCTCGCGGACGGCACCGGTGAAGTCGGGCAGCGCGGCGCCGTACGCCGTGCCGCCGGCCTGGCCGATCGCCCGGCGGACGGCCCGGTACGGCGGGGTGGGGAACTCGTCCTCGCCGTACTGGTCGAAGGTGGGGCTGACCAACTCGGGGTGCTGGAGGGCGAGTTTGATCAGCTCGCGCTCGACGAACTGGGCCGGGTCGCGCGGGTTCAGCCGGTAGGCGGGCGCGGCCGGGCGGACGGGCTGGGGGGCGGCCTCGGCGCGGCGGGCGCCCGGCCGGGTCCGGTCGTTCTGCTGGTTCTCGCGCTGCCAGCGGGCGAGCTGGCCGATCCGGCGGACGACGAACTGCTCGTCGAGGATGCCGAGCATGCCGGCCAGTTGGACGGCGTACTCGTGCTGGATGGAGCGGTCCTTGATCCGGACGATGATCCGGGAGGCCTCCTCCAGAGCGGCGGCCCGGCCTTCGGCGGTGTCCACCCGGTGCCGGGCGACGGCCTGGCGGAGGGCGAACTCGAAGAGCGGGACGGGGTTCTCGATCAGCTCGCGGACGGCGTCGTCGCCCTTGGCGAGCCGCAGTTCGCACGGGTCCATGCCGCCGGGGGTGATGGCGATCGAGGTGCGGGCGGCGAACTTCTGGTCGTCCTCGAAGGCGCGCAGCGCGGCCTTCTGCCCGGCGGCGTCGCCGTCGAAGGTGAAGACCGTCTCGCCGCGGTACTGCGAGGTGTCCATCAGGAAGCGGCGGATGACCTTGATGTGCTCCTCGCCGAAGGAGGTGCCACAGGTGGCCACCGCGGTCTCCACACCGGCGAGGTGACAGGCCATCACATCGGTGTAGCCCTCGACGACCACCGCCCGGCCGGACTTGGCGATCTCCTTGCGGGCCAGGTCGATGCCGTACAGCACCTGGGACTTCTTGTAGAGCGGTGTCTCGGGGGTGTTGAGGTACTTGGGGCCGTTGTCGTCCTCGCGCAGCCGGCGGGCGCCGAAGCCGATGACCTCGCCGGCGGTGTCCCGGATCGGCCAGATCAGCCGGCCGCGGAAGCGGTCGATCAGGCCGCCGCGCTGGCCCTTGGAGGCCAGGCCGCCGAGCAGGATCTCCTTGTCGCTGAAGCCCTTGCCGCGCAGGTACCGGACGAGGTGCTCCCAGCCGGCCGGGGCGTAGCCGACGCCGAAGTGCTTGGCCGCGGCCTCGTCGAAGCCGCGCTCGGCGAGGAAGCGGCGGCCGATCTCGGCCTCCGGGGAGGCGAGCTGCTCCTCGTACCAGGCGGCGGCGGCCTTGTGGGCCTCGACCAGGCGGGTCCGCTCGCCCTGCTGGTGGCGCGGCGAGTAGCCGCCCTCCTCGTAGCGCAGGGTGATGTTGGCCTGGGCGGCCATCCGCTCGACGGCCTCGGCGAACGAGCAGTGCTCGATCTTCATCAGGAAGGAGATGGTGTCGCCGGCCTCGCCGCAGCCGAAGCAGTTGAAGACGCCCTTGCCGGGGTGCACGTAGAACGAGGCGGACTTCTCGTCGTGGAAGGGGCAGACGCCCTTCAGCTGCGCACCGCCACCGTTGACGAGCTGCACGTAGTCGCCGACGACGGCGTCGATCGGCAGTGCGCTGCGCACCGCCTGCACGTCCTCGTCCCTGATCCGCCCGGCCACCCGTGAAGTGTAGGCGACCGGGCGCGACCGGCGGGGTCAGCGGTGCTGGACGAGTCTGGCGTGCAGGGCGAGCGCGGAGGCGTCGGTGAGGGTGGCGATCTGGTCGATCACGGCGCGCAGCGCGGCCCGGTCGTCCTCGGCCTCCTCGTGCACGGCGGCGAAGACCGGGTCGAGGCCGTGCGGGGCGCTGCGGGTGAGGGCGTCGGCGAGCTCGGCGATGACGATCCGCTGCCGGGAGCGGAGCTGGGCCTGCTCGTCGCGCTGCATCACGTAGCGGACGGCGACGGCCTTGAGCACCGCGCACTCCAGCCGGACGGGGCGCGGGACGACCAGCTCGGCGCCGTACCGGGTGAGCCGGCCGGGGCCGTAGCGGGCCCGGGTGGCCTGCTCGGCGGCCAGGCAGAACCGGCCGATGAGCTGGGAGGTGAGGTCCTTCAGTCCGGCCCGGGCGCGGGCGCTGCCGTCGTAGCTGCGCGGCCACCACTCCTGCGCCTGGAGGCGGTCGAGGGCCTCGGCGAGTTCGGCGGGGGCGGCGTCGGGGGCGTACCGCTCGGCGATCTTGAAGAGTTCGGCGCGCTCCTCGGCGGAGCGCAGCGCGTTCGGGTCGATGTGGCCGGCCTGCAGGCCGTCCTCGACGTCGTGGGTGGAGTAGGCGACGTCGTCGGACCAGTCCATCACGGTGGCCTCGAAGCACTTGCGGCCGTCCGGCGCGCCGGCCCGCATCCAGCGGAAGACCGGCAGGTCGTCGCCGTAGACGCCGTACTTGGTGGAGGACGGGTCGGCGGGGTGCCGGCCGCGCGCCCACGGGTACTTGGTGGCGGCGTCGAGGGCGGCGCGGGTGAGGTTGAGGCCGACGCTGCGGCCGGGCCGGGGGGCGAGCCGGGTCGGGCTCTCGTCGGCCGGGGCGAAGCGCTTCGGTTCGAGGCGGGTGAGGATGCGCAGCGACTGGGCGTTGCCCTCGAATCCGCCGCACTCGCGGGCGGCCTGGTCGAGGGCCTCCTCGCCGGTGTGGCCGAACGGCGGGTGGCCGATGTCGTGGGCGAGGCAGCCGGTCTCCACCAGGTCCGGGTCGCAGCCGAGGGCGGCGCCGAGCTCGCGGCCGACCTGGGCGCACTCCAGGGAGTGGGTCAGTCTCGTCCGCGGGAAGTCGCTCTGCAGCGGGGCGACCACCTGGGTGGTGCCGGCGAGCCGGCGGATCGCGGCGGAGTGGAGCACCCGGGCGCGGTCGCGCTGGAAGGCGGTGCGGCCGGGGCGCTTGTCCGGCTCGGGCACCCAGCGGGCCTCGGCGTTGGGGTCGTACGGCGTGGTGTCGTCCATATACCCGCCACGGTACGCCCGCTGACCGACATCCAGGGATGCGCCGCGCTACGGCCGGGCGGCCACCAGACGGCGCCACCGGGGCCGCTCGGTGACCAGGCAGGCGGCGGCGAGCACGGTGACCGGGACGGCGGCCCGGGCGGGCCAGGCCGCCCAGGCGCCGGCGACCGCGGCGACGAGCTGGAGCAGCACCAGGCCGACGGTGACGTACCCGGGGACGGGGACGATGACCTGCTTCTTGTCTCCGGGGGTGGCGAGGACGGTCGGCAGGCCGATCAGCAGCAGGAGCGCGGCGGCGGAGAGCCAGGGCGAGATGCCGGCGAGGGCCCAGGGGGCGGCGACCCAGGCGACAAGCTCGGCGAGGAAGCGCAGCACGTCGGGGAGCCGGACGGGGTCGGCGGGGCTGTCGGTTGTGGCAGGGCTGTCGGGGCTGGCGGGGCTGTCGGGTGTGGCGCTCCTGGGGTCGGCCATGCGGCCAACTCTGGCACAGCGGTGGGGAGTCACGCACCGAAGAATGTTGCAGAGGAGTCTTTGCAGAGACTTCTCTGCACTGTACGGTGGAGCCATGACCGCACCCGAGAACCAGCGTCGGATCGACGCCCGGAGCCTGCGCGCCCTCGCCCACCCGCTGAGGGTCCGCATCCTCGACGCCCTCGCCGCCGAGGGCCCCGCCACCTCCGCCCGGCTCTCCGAGCGCCTCGGCGAGAGCACCGGCACCATCAGCTGGCACCTGCGCCTGCTCGCCGAACACGGCTTCATCGAGGAGGACACCGCCCGCGGCACCCGCCGGGAGCGCTGGTGGCGCCGGGTCCGCAGCAGGAACGTGCTCAGCACCACCGACTTCGCCGACGACCCCGAGTCGCGCGACGCCGCCGCGGTCTACCTCCAGGAGATGCTGCGCGGACAGTTCCGGCGGGTCTCCGACTCGCTGGCCGCCGAGTGGACGGGCGCATGGCGCGACTCCGGCTCCGTCAGCGACTGGAACAACCTCGTCCTGACCCCCGACCAGCTCCGCGCCCTCAGCGAGGAGTTGTCGCAGGTGGTGGCCCGGCACACCCCCGACCCGGCCGCCGAACCCGACCCGTCGGCCCGGCCCGTCGTGGTGCAGATCCAGGCCGTCCCGCGGGCCGAGGGCGGTGCCGCATGAGCACCGCCGACGACCGCCGCCGCGGCGGACTGCTGCGCCGCCACCGCGACTTCCGCCTGCTGTGGGGCGGCGAGACCGCCAACCGCTTCGGCTCCGCCGTCACCGGGCTCGCGATGCCACTGATCGCCGTCACCGCCCTGCACGCCACGACCTTCCAGGTCGCGCTGCTCGGTGCCGCCGGCTGGCTGCCCTGGCTGGTCCTCGGCCTCCCCGTCGGCGTCTGGGTGGACCGGATGCGGCGACGGCCGGTGATGCTGGCCTCCTCCGCCGTCTCACTGGCCCTGCTGCTCACCGTGCCGGCGGCCGCCGCGGCCGGCGTGCTCACGCTCGCCCAGTTACTCGCCGTCGCGGTCGGCACCGGCACCGCCGGCGTCTTCTTCCAGACCGCGTACACCGCCTACCTGCCCGGCCTGCTCGACCCGGCGGACCAGGCCGAGGGCAACGCCAAACTGCACGGCAGCGCCTCCGCCGCCGGCATCGCCGGACTCGGCTCGGGCGGCCTGATCTCCCAACTCGCCGGACCGGTCGGCGGCCTGGTCGCCAACGCCGCCACCTTCGTCCTCTCGCTGTGGTGCACCGCCCGGATCCGCCACCGGGAGGTCCTGCCACCGGCCCGCGAGCGCTCGCTGCGCCGCGAGGTCCGCGACGGACTCGGCCTGGTCTTCGGCGACGTCTGGTTCCGGACCCTGACCCTGTGGGGCGCCGCGGGCAACCTCGCCCTCACCGGCTTCCAGTCGATCCTGGTGGTCTTCCTCGTCCGCGAGGTGCACCTGCCGCCCGGCGCCGTCGGCAGCCTGGTCGCGGTCGGCTCGGTGGGCGGGATCGCCGGCGCGGCCGTCGCCCGGCGGGTGGCCGCCGCGATCGGCACCGCCCGGGCCATGCTGGTGTTCGAGATCGGCCTGCCGCTGCTCACCCTGCTCGTGCCGCTCACCACGCCCGGCGCCGGGCTGGCGTTCTACCTGGTCGGCGCGTTCGCGGTGTCCGCCGGAGTCGTCGCCGGAAATGTCGTCAAGTCGACCTTCCAGCAGCAGTACTGCCCGCCGGAGCTGCTCGGGCGGCTCAGCGCGAGCAGCTCGGTGCTCAACTTCGGCGCGATCCCGGTCGGCGCGGTGCTCGCCGGCCTGCTCGGCACCGAGATCGGCCTGCGGCCCGCGATGTGGGTGCTGACCGCGGGGGTGCCGCTGGCCGGACTGATCCTCTGGTGGTCGCCGGTGCGGCGCTGCCGGGACCTGCCGGTGCGGGTGCGGGGTGCGGTGGCGGCGGGCAGCCCGGGGCAGGAGCGGTGCGCGGCCCGCTGACGCGGGGAGGGCCCGCCGCACCGGGCCGGAGGCCGCGGGTGGTGGGGGTCGGAGCCGGGCGGACTGCGCCGGGGTGGCTGGTCGCGCAGTTCCCCGCGCCCCTGGCGCGGCGCCCTATCGGTCGGGAGGGACGGCGGGGTGGTGAGGGTGAGAGATGACGGTTCGCCTCGCGGGTGGTCGGTCGCGCGGTTCCCGGCGCCCCTGGCGCGGCGCCCGATCAGGCGGCAAGGGTGGAAGGTGACTGGTTGCCTCGCGGGTGGGCAACCGCGCAGTTTCCCGGGCCCCCGGTGGGTGGGCCCTTGCAGGCGGGGGCTCCGGTCAGGCGGCGGTGGGGAGCAGGGCGGGGACGCCGGCGCGGTAGCGGTCCAGGACGAGGCGGACCACGGCGTCGTGGACGCCCAGCGGGGCGGCGGCGAGGGGGGCGCCGGCGGCGGCCGCGAGGCGGGCGAAGTCGCCCGGGGCGGTGAAGTAGCCGGCCACGGCGGGGCGGCGGCCCTCGGCGGCGAGGCGGGCGACGGTCTCGGCGACGCTGGGGCCGCCGGCGGCGACGTAGCCGGGGTGGACGGGCACGCCCAGGCGAAGTGCCAGGAGCCGGGCCTGCTCGGTGGTGTCGAGGGCGGCGGCCGGGTCGCGGGAGCCGGAGGCGGCGAGCACCACGGCGTCCCGGCCGTCGGCGCCGCGGCGCCCGCCGGCCTC
>NZ_JBEYFP010000301.1:0-6883 GCF_040634455.1 Kitasatospora sp. NPDC007106 | reverse complement strand
CCCGCACGCCGCTCCCCTCCCCCGCACGCCACTCCCCCGGAAAGGCAGGTCCCCCGATGACCGCCCCGCAGACCGTCCTGATCACCGGGTGCTCCACCGGCATGGGCCGCGAGGCCGCCCTCGCCCTGCACCGGATCGGCCACCGCGTGGTCGCCACCGCCCGCCGTCCCGAGGCCCTCGCCGACCTGGCCGGCCTCGGCATCACCACGCTCGCCCTGGACGTCACCGACGAGCGGTCGATGACGGCCGCGGTGGCCCGCGTCGAGGAGTTGCACGGCCACGTCGACGTCCTGATCAACAACGCCGCGTACGGGCTGCACCAGCCGGTCGAACTGGCCTCCCCGGAGGAGGTCCGCACCCAGTTCGACACCAACGTCTTCGGCCTCGTCCGGATGGCCCAGCTGGTGCTGCCCGGCATGCGGCGGGCCGGCCGCGGACGGATCGTCAACATCTCCTCGATGGGCGGCCGGTTCTCGCCGCCCGGCGGCGCCTTCTACCACGCCACCAAGCACGCGGTGGAGGCGATCAGCGACTCGCTGCGGCTGGAGGTCGCACCCTTCGGCGTCGACGTGGTCGTCGTCCAGCCCGGCCCGACCATCACCGGCTTCGGCGGCACCGCGGTCGCCACCATGCCGGACGGCTCCGGCCCGTACGGCTCGTTCACCACGGCGCTCGCCGACATGTACGCCAACAAGGCGTTCACCCGGCGCAGCGGCGCCGTGACGGCCGAGGCCGCCACCAAGGTGATCGTCCGGGCGGCGACGGTGCGCCGGCCGCGGGCCCGGTACGCGATCGGGGCGATGGCGCGCGGCACGATGATCGCCAAGCGGCTGCTGCCGGACGCCGCCTTCGACGCCGTCATGCGGGCCTCCTTCCCGCTGCCGAAGGCGGGCTGACGGCCCGACGGCCGCCTGCGCGGAAAAGCGCGTGCCTCACGCCCGTCCGCCGCGCTAGCCTCGGCGGCATGAAGCATCAGCGCGCTGCCGCGACCACGACGCCGGAGAGGGTCCCGGCGCGCTGACACCTGCTGTCCGAAGCCCCGGGGCGAGTGCCCCGGGGCTTCGTGCTGTGCCCGGTCACCCGTCCCGGCATCACCGAGGGAGACCGTCGTGCACGAGAGCACCGACCACCGGGACCACCGCCGGCTCGGCCGAGAGCTGGACCTCTTCGACACCGACCGGCTGATCGGGGCCGGTCTGCCCTACTGGCTGCCGGACGGCGCCGCGGTGCGGCACGCACTGGAGGAGTACGTCCGCGAGGTGGAACGGCTGGCCGGCTACCGGCACGTCCACTCGCCCGTCCTCGGCAAACGCGAGCTGTACGAGATCTCCGGCCACTGGGCGCACTACAGCGAGGACATGTTCCCGCCCATGCGGCTCGGCGGCGAGGAGGTGGTGCTGCGGCCCAGCCTCTGCCCGCACCACGCGGTGATCTTCCGCGCCCGGCCGCGCAGCCACCGCGACCTGCCGCTGCGGCTGGCCGAACTCGGCGGCATGTTCCGCTCCGAAATGTCGGGGGTGCTCGGCGGACTGACCCGGGTCAGGTCGATCCAGCTGAACGACGCCCACATCTTCTGCCGTCCCGACCAGGTCGCCGAGGAGGTCCGGTCGGCGCTGGCGCTGATCCACGGCGCGTACCGGGCGCTCGGCATCGAACCGGCCCGGCACCGGCTCTCGCTGCCCGCCGAGGGCGGCAAGTACGTCGCCGACCCCGAGATGTGGCAGCGCGCCGGCCGGCTGCTCGCCGAAGCGCTGGACGAGGCCGGGGTGCCGTACGAGGAGGAGGTGGGCGAGGCCGCGTTCTACGGGCCCAAGATCGACGTCCAGGTGGTCGACCGGGCCGGACGGGAGTCCACCCTCTCCACCGTGCAGGTCGACTTCCACCAGCCCGCCCGGTTCGACCTCGGCTACGCCGGACCGGACGGTGCCCGGCACCGGCCGGTGATGGTGCACCGGGCGGTCATCGGCAGTGTGGAACGGGCGGTGGCCCACCTGATCGAGGTGCACCAGGGCGCCTTCCCCGCCTGGCTGGCGCCCGTCCAACTGCTGGTGCAGCCGGTCGCCGAGGAGCAGCGGCCGCAGGCGGAGGCCCTCGTCCGGCAGGCCCTGCGGCAGGGGCTACGGGCCGAACCCGCCGACCCGCGGTCCGGCACCCTCGGAGCACGGGTCCGGGCCGGCCGGCTGGTGCCGTACCAGGCCGTCATCGGCGCGGCCGAGGCCGCCGACGGGCTGGTGTCGCTCCGGCTGCGGGACGGCCGACGGATCGGACCGCTGCCGGAGGCGGAGGCGTTGCGGCTGATCGGGGACGAGGCTCGGCCGTAGGGGCGCGGGTGGATCACCACTGGGGGTGCCCCCACGCGCCCCTGAAGAAACCCGTCCGGGAAAGCCTCCGGTCAGTCCTCCGGGTAGCGGCGCGGGGTCCAGACGACCTCGGTGTCGTTGCCGCGGCGGACCAGGCGGGTCTGGGAGGACCCGATGAGCAGCAGGGTGCGCATGTCGACCTCGGCCGGGTCGAGGTCGGCCAGCCGGACGGTGCGGACGCGTTCGGTGGGGCCGCCCACGTCACGGGCCATCACCACCGGGGTGTCGGCGCCGCGGTACTCCAGCATCAGGTCGCGGGCCAGCCCGACCTGGGTGGTGCGCGACTTCGAGCCGGGGTTGTAGAGCGCCAGCACCAGGTCGGCCTCGGCGGCGGCGCGCAGCCGCCGGGCGATGACCTCCCACGGCTTGAGGCGGTCGGAGAGCGAGACCACCGCGTAGTCGTGGCCGAGCGGGGCGCCGGCGCGGGAGGCCGCGGCGTGGGCGGCCGTCATGCCGGGCAGCACCCGGACGGGCACCTCGCGGTACGGGTCCTCGCCGGCCGCCTCCAGGACGGCGGTGGCCATCGCGAAGACGCCGGGGTCACCGGAGGAGACGACCGCGACGCGGCGGCCGCGGCGGGCCAGGTCGAGGGCGAACTCGGCGCGCACCGACTCGACCTTGTTGTCGGAGCCGTGCCGGACCTGGCCGGGGCGGACGGGCACCCGGTCCAGGTAGGTGGTGTAGCCGACCAGGTCGGTGGCGGCGGCCAGGGCGCCGCGGGCCTCCGGGGTGAGCCAGAGCGGTCCGGCCGGACCGGTGCCGACGACCACGACCTCGCCGGGGCCGTCCGGCTCGGGGAGGTCGAGCGGGGCGACCTTGCTGGGCAGCACGGCGACCGAGAAGTACGGCACGGTGTCGGCCTCGACCTCGGCGAGCGGCAGGGTGCGCTCGCCGTCCATGAACGCCCGCTCGACGTACTGCGCGTCGTCGAGCCGGCCGGCCCGCTCCAGGGCGCGGCGGACGGCCGGGAAGGTCCGGCCGAGCTTCATGATCACCGCGGAGTCGGCGGAGGCGATCCGGGCGGCGAGCTCCTCCTCCGGCAGGGTGCCGGGGATGATCGTCAGGGTCTCCTCGGCCTCCACCAGGGCGCTGCCGAGCCGGGCCGCGGCGGCGCTGACCGAGGTCACGCCGGGCACCACCTCGGTCGGGTAGCGGTGCGCGAGGCGCTTGTGCATGTGCTGGTAGGAGCCGTAGAACAGCGGGTCGCCCTCGGCGAGGACGACGACGTTCCGGCCGGCGTCCAGGTGGGCGGCGAGCCGGGCCGACGCCTCCTCGTAGAAGTCGTCCAGGGCTCCGCGGTAGCCACCGGGGTGGTCGGTGGTCTCCACGGTGATCGGGTAGACCAGCTTCTCCTCGATCTGGCCGCCGGTCAGGTAGCGGTCGGCGATCGAGCGGGCGATGGAGCGGCCGTGCCGGGCGCTGTGGTAGGCCACCACGTCGGCCTTGCCGATGAGTTCGGCGGCGCGGACGGTGACCAGCGAGGGGTCGCCGGGGCCGAGGCCGACGCCGTACAGCCGGCCGGTCCGCCGGTCGGTCTGCTGCCCGGCCTGCTGCCCGGTCTGCTGCTCGGTCACTCTTCTTCACTCGCAATCGCGTTGATCGCGGCGGCGGCGATCGCGCTGCCGCCGCGCCGGCCGCGGACCACCAGGTGCTCCAGGCCGGACGGGTGCTCGGCCAGGGCCTGCTTGGACTCGGCGGCGCCGATGAAGCCGACGGGCACGCCGATCACCGCGGCCGGGCGGGGTGCGCCGGCCTCGATCATCTCCAGCAGCCGGAAGAGCGAGGTCGGCGCGTTGCCGACGGCCACCACGGCGCCCTCCAGCCGGGGCAGCCACAGCTCCATGGCGGCGGCGCTGCGGGTGTTGCCGGTCTTCCGCGCGAGCTCGGGCACCGACGGGTCGGTGAGGGTGCAGATCACCTCGTTGTCGGCGGGCAGCCGCTTGCGGGTGACACCGCTGGCGACCATGTTGACGTCGCAGAGGATCGGCGCACCGGCGTGCAGCGCCTTGCGGGCCGAGGCGACCACGCCGGGCGAGTAGACCAGGTCCTCGACCAGGTCGGTCATGCCGCAGGCGTGGATCATCCGCACCGCGACCTGCGAGACGTCGGCGGGCAGGGCGGCCAGGTCGGCCTCGGCCCGGATGGTGGCAAAGGACTGCCGGTAGATGGCGGCGCCGTCCTTCTCGTACTCGATCACGTGGTCCTCCGGGCCTCGGCGACCGCCTCGGCCATCTCTTCCGTCGTCACATCCACTGGCGTCACATCCATGGGGCGGGCCGGTGTCCCGACCGGTGCCACCCGGTAGCCCTGCCCGGTGGCGAGCACGTCCACCCATCGCCCGGAGGGGTGGCCGCAGCGCCGTTCGCAGCCCGACCAGTGCACCGGCAGGCCGCCGCCGGGCGCACGTTCCAGGGCGCGGGCCGCGTCGCCGCGCACGTCGGCGAGCGACTTGCCGCAGCCGGGCAGGCCGGTGCAGGCGGTGGCGCGGTCCCAGGCGGTGCCGGGCCCGGTCAGGAAGCCGGCCGCGGCGAGCCCGGCGAGGGCCTCGGGGCCGGCGCCGGGCAGGACGGCGCCGCGCCAGGGCGTCAGCCGGACCTCGCCGGCGGACAGCCCGGCGAGCAGCCGCCACTGTGCGGCGGTGGCCCGTCCGAAGCGCGTCCCGACCGAGAGGCCGCCGGGCAGCACCCCGAGCGGCGGGTGTCCGCCGGACAGCGGGGGCAGCGGCAGGTCGCCGGGCGGCAGGAGTTCGGGGACCTCGCGCAGGTGCCAGGCCCGGGTGCCGGTGGTGCGCAGCGCGTCGAGGAAGGCCCGGGCGGCGTCCAGGGCGGCGTCCACGGCCTGTGCGGCCGGCACCGCGCGGACGGTCGTCTCGCGGCCGAGCCGCAGCAGGGCGGCGCCGCCGGGCGCTGCGATCAATGTCACATCGGCGTTCAGGGCGGCGACATCGCCGCGGCCGTCGTCCAGGGCGAACAGGAACTTGCCGGAGAGCGCGGCCGCCCAGGGCGCCGCGCAGAGCTTCGCGTCCAGCTCGCGCACCCGGGCAGCGGTGTCGGCGTGCCCCTCGGCGTCGAGGCCGGCGGTCGGCGAGGCGACGATGTTGCGCACCCGCTCGTGGGTGTCGGACGGCAGCAGGCCGACGGCCCGCAGCCGGTCGGCGAGTTCCGCGCCGCAGGCCGAAGCCAGGCCGCGCAGTTGGACGTTGCCGCGCGAGGTGGTCTCCAGCGCGCCGTCGCCGAGCGCCTCGGCCGCATCGGCCAGCGCCATTGCCTGACGAACCGTCAGCAGTCCGCCGGGCACGCGGATGCGGGCGAGGGCGCCGTCGTCGGCCGTGTGCAGACGAAGGGCCCCCGGACAGGCGTCCGACCGGCCCCGGTCGGGCACGGCGGAGCCCGCCCCGGCGGGGTCGGGAGTCGGTGACATGGCGGCGAGCATACAGATTGTCCGACGGGGCGCCCCGTCGTCTGGATCACAGTCCGCGTGCAGTCCCGCGGCCGTCCGCCACCCCGTACGATGCTGCCGGACGGTCCGTGCGGGCCGTCCGACGCCAGCGACGGCAAGCGGAGGAAACCGGTGCAAATCCGGTGCGGTCCCGCCACTGTAACCACGGCTCAGCCGCCGTGGAGCCAGGAACTCCCGCCGTCCTCCACCAGCCCGGGGCGCGGACCCCGAGGAAGGCCCGACCTGTGCGCTGCCGCATGCCCGGCTCCGCCGTCCCGCCCGGACGCGCCGAGCCGCCGCCCGCCGTCCCGGTGACCCCGGCGGCGGTCCGCCGCACCCCTGGGGCGCGTCTTCAACAATCACGGGTGCACCACAAGGGGCACGGGGAACTGCGCAATCCGGGGTGGGTGTCACGACAGCACGGGCCAAGCCGCGGTTTGCACGGTAGCCCGCATCCGGATTGCGCAGTTCCCCGCGCCCCTGGAATGACCACCCAAGCACCCTTGAAGACAGGCCGTCGCACCGCACCCCGCTCCGCCCCGCGCACCGGGCTGCCGTCCACCGCCCCGGTGCGCCGCCGCACGCCGTGGAACACCGACCAGGCCGGGAGGCCCTCCGCATGATCCTGCTGCTGTCGACCTCCGACACCGACCTGCTGAGCGCCCGCGCCTCGCAGGGCCCCGTCCGCTACCGGCTCGGCAACCCGGCCCGGCTGTCCGCCGAGGAGCTGCCCGCCCTGGTCGAGGGCACCGACCTGGTCGTCGTCCGCCTGCTCGGCGGCCGCCGCGCCTGGGAGGACGGCCTGGACGCGCTGCTCGCCGGGCCCCGCCCGGTCGTCGTGCTGACGGGCGAGCAGGCCCCGGACGCCCAGCTGATGGAGCTCTCCACCGTCCCGGCCGGCATCGCCGCCGAGGCGCACGCCTACCTCGCGCACGGCGGCCCGGCCAACCTCGCCGAGCTCGGCGCCTTCCTCTCCGACACCGTGCTGCTCACCGGCCACGGCTTCGCCCCGCCCGCCTCCGCCCCGGCCTGGGGCCCGCTGGAGCGTCAGGCCCGCGCCTCGGACGGCCCGCTGGTCGCCGTGC
>NZ_JBEYFP010000300.1:0-6894 GCF_040634455.1 Kitasatospora sp. NPDC007106 | reverse complement strand
CTGGGCGGGCAGGCGCTGCGCTACCTGCTGGCGGCCGGGCTGCTGCTGCCCCTCGCGCTGCGGGCGGCGGCCGGCGCGCCGCGGCCGACGGCGCGCGAGTGGGGGCGGCTGGCCCTGCTCTCGGCGACCGGCCTGGTCGGTTTCAACGTGCTGCTGGTGCAGGCGCTGCGGCACTCGGGTCCGGCGGGGGTGGGCAGTGTGGTCGGGGCCGCGCCGCTGCTGATGGCGGTGCTCGGGCCGCTGCTCGCCGGAGGCCGGCCGGGGCGGCGGGCGGTCGTCGCGGCCGGGGTGGTCGCGGCCGGCGCGGCGACCGCGCAGGGGTTCGGCGCGGGGGACGCCGTCGGGACGGTCCTCGCGCTGGGCACGCTCGGCTGCGAGGTGGGGTTCTCGCTGCTGGCGGTGCCGCTGCTGCCGCGGCTGGGCCCGGTCGGGGTGTCGGCGTGGGTGACGGTGCTGGCGGTGCCGATGTTCGCCGGGGCGGCGGTACTGCTGGACGGGCGGGCGGCCCTGCGGGTGCCGAGCGGTTCGGAGCTGGCCGCGCTGCTGTACCTGGCGGTGCCGATGACCTGTGTGGCCTTCCTGCTCTGGTACCGGGCGCTGGAGTTGCTCGGGGCGGAGCGGGCGGGGCTGTTCGCGGGCCTGGTGCCGATCACCGCCGCGCTCTCCGGGGCGGCGCTCGGCGAGGGGGTGCCGCGGGCCGGCGAGCTGCTGGGCGCGGTGCTGGTCGGCGCCGGGGTCTGCCTCGGCCTGCGGACTTGGCGGCCCGGACGGGCCCGGGCGCCCCGGACGGGCCGGGCGCGGACGGCGGGCGGTCCCGTGGCACCGTGAGGACGGCCTCCGCGCCGCACGGCGGCCGATGCGGGTCGGGTACGGCGGAAACCGGGTGCGGTGCGGTCCGACGGCGGGTCAGAATGCCGGAATGCTCTCCGACCACTGGCCGCTGCTGGGGCTGCGGCTGCGCACCGACCGACTCGAACTGCGGCTGCCCTCCGACGAGGAGCTCGCCGAACTGGGCGACGTGGCCGCGGCCGGCCTCCACGAGCCCGACCGGATGCCGTTCCTGAGCGCCTGGACGGACGTGCCGCCGGCGCAGCGCGCCCGGGCCGTGGTGCAGCAGCACTGGCTGCGGCGGGGTACCTGGTCGCCGGACCACTGGGCGCTGACGCTGGTGGTGTTCGCGCAGGGCCGGCCGATCGGCGTGCAGGCGGTGAGCGCCAAGGACTTCGCCGTCACCCGCGAGGTGCGCACCGGGTCCTGGCTCGGTCTGGCCCACCAGGGCCGCGGGTTCGGCCGGGAGATGCGCTCGGCCGTGCTGCACCTGGCCTTCGCGGGGCTGGGGGCGGAGGAGGCGACCTCGGCCGCGTTCACCGACAACCCGGCGTCGCTGGCGGTCTCGGCCCGGCTGGGCTACCGGCCGGACGGCGTCCAGCGGGACAACGTGCAGGGCCGGCCGCGGGTCACCCGGCGGCTGCGGCTGAGCCGCGCCGACTGGGAGCGGACGGACCGCCCCGCGGTCGAGCTGACCGGGCTCGGGCCCTGCCTGCCGGAGTTCGGGCTGGGCCCGCAGGAGTGAACCGGCACCGAGAGCCCCGTTGCCGGACCGACGAGCAATCACGGAGATGGTGGACCCCCGCATGCTGAACCCCGATCTGGTCGACCGGTACCAGCGGCGGCTCGGCCTGCCGCGTCCGGCCGCGCCGACCGCCGACGCGCTGGCCGCCCTGCACCGCGCCCACGTCGAGCGGGTGCCGTACGAGGACCTGGAGATCCAGCTGGGCCGTCCGACGACGGTCGACCCGGTCGAGTCCGCGGAGCGGATCGTGCGCGGCCGCGGCGGTTACTGCTTCCACCTCAACGGCGCGTTCTCGGCGCTGCTGCAGGCGCTGGGCTTCGACGCGACCCGGCACGTGGCCGGTGTGCAGCGGCAGGTCGACCCGGAGCCGGTCGGTGCGGCGGGCAACCACATGGCGCTCACCGTCCGCACCGCGGAGGGGGCGTGGCTGGCGGACGTCGGCCTCGGCGACGGCCTGTACGAGCCGCTACCGCTGCGGACCGGCACGCACCGGCAGGGGGCGCTGCGGTTCGGCATGGCGCCGTCCGCGGTGGTGCCGGGCGGCTGGCGGCTGGAGCACGACCCGCAGGGCTCGTTCCGGGGCATGGAGTTCTCGCCCGTCCCGGCCGGGCCGGAGGACTTCGTCCGTGAGCACGTCCGGCTGTCGACCTCGCCGGAGTCCTCGTTCGTCCAGGTCTTCTGCACGATGCGGCGCGGCGCCGACGGCTTCGAGGCGCTGCGCGGCTGTCTGCTGGTGCAGGTCGGCGCGGCGGGCCGGGAGGACCGCGAGGTCACCGACGAGCAGGAGTGGTTCGGCCTGCTGACCGGGCACTTCGGGCTGGACCTGTCGGACGTCCCCGCCGAGCGGCGGGCCGCGCTCTGGCAGCAGGTGCACGGCGCCCACCTGGCCTGGCGGGCCGCCGAGGCGGCGAAGACGGCGGCGGAGGCAGTGGCGGAACCGGAGCCGGAGGCGGCCGGTGCGTAGCGCTCCCGTCACCCCGGCCGGCGACCGGATCCGCTGGGTCGAGCTGCCCGGCGCCGGCCCGGCCCGGGTCTTCGTGCACGGCCTCGGCGCCTCCTCCCCCGCGTACTTCACCGAGGCGGCGCTGCATCCGCTGCTCGCCGGGCGCCGCTCGCTGCTGGTGGACCTGCTGGGCTTCGGCCTCAGCGACCGCCCGGAGGACTTCGGCTACACGCTGGAGGAGCACGCGGACGCGCTGGCCGCCGCCCTGCGCTCCGCGGGGGCGGACGGCGCCGAACTGGTCGGGCACTCCATGGGCGGCGCCGTCGCGATCGTGCTGGCGGCCCGCCATCCGGAGCTGGTGTCCCGGCTGGTGCTGGTGGACGCCAACCTCGACCCGGTGCCGCTGCCCGGTCCGCCCGGCGGCGGCAGCAGCGGCCTCGCCTCGTTCACCGAGGAGGAGTTCCTGGCCGGTGCCTGGCGGCAGGTCCGCGACGGGGTCGGGCCGCACTGGTGGTCGACGATGCGGCTGGCCGGGCGGACGGCACTGCACCGCAGCGCCGTCCACCTGGTCCGGGCGACCGTGCCCACCATGCGCGAGCTGCTGATCGGCCTGCCGCAGCCGCGGACCTTCCTCTACCCGGCGGCGGACGGCCCGCCGGACGGCGCCGAGCGGCTGGCGGCGTCCGGGGTGCGCCTGGTCGCCGTCCCGGACTGCGGCCACAACGTCATGCTCGACAACCCGGACGGCTTCGCCCGGGCGGTCGCCGCGGCGCGCTGACGGGGCGACGGCCGGCGGCACCGGCCCTGGCGCGTCCCGCCGGGGACGTGCCAGGGTCGGGGGCATGCGATACATCATCATCGGCGCCGGCGCGGTCGGCGGGACGGTCGGCGGGCGGCTCCACGAGGGCGGCCACGAGGTGGTGCTGGTCGCCCGCGGCGCCCACCTGGCGGCCCTGCGCGAGGACGGTCTGCGGCTGACCACCCCGGAGGGCGGCCGCACCCTCGCCGTCCCGGCCGTCGGCGGGCCCGAGGAGCTGGAGCTGCGGCCCGGGGACGTGCTGGTGCTGGCCGTGAAGACGCAGCACTCCCTGCCGCTGCTGGACGCGTGGGCGGCCCGCCCGGTGGCCGGCGGCGGCACCGCGGGCGAGCTGCTGCCGCTGCTGTGCGCGCAGAACGGCGTCGAGAACGAGCGCCTCGCGCTGCGCCGCTTCCGCCGCGTGTACGGGGTGTGCGTCTGGCTGCCCTCCTCGCACCTGGAGCCGGGCCGGGTCCTCGCCCAGGGCAGCCCGGTCAGCGGCGTGCTGCACGTCGGCCGCTTCCCCCGGGGCAGCGACGACACCGCCGGGCGGATCGCCGCGGACCTCGCCGCCTCGCACGTCGGTGCCCGGGCGAGCGCGGACGTGATGCGCTGGAAGTACGCCAAGCTGCTCGGCAACCTGAACAACGCCCTGGAGGCCGTGGGAGGCCCGGTCGACGGCGAGCTGCGGCTGGAGCTGGCCCGGCGGACGGTCGCCGAGGGCGAGGCGGTGCTCGACGCCGCGGGGATCGGCCGGGCCGACCGCGAGGAGCAGCGGGCCGCCTGGTCGGGCCGGGTCACCCTGGTGCCGGTCGACGGGGAGAGCCGGCGCGGCGGCTCGTCCTGGCAGAGCCTGGCCCGCGGCGCCGGCGACATCGAGGCGGACCACCTCAACGGCGAGATCGTGCTGCTCGGCCGGCAGCACGGGGTACCGACCCCGCTGAACGCGGCGCTGCAGCGGCTGGCCAACGCCTTCGCCCGCGAGGGCCGGGCGCCGGGCAGCCTGCCGGAGGCCGAGCTGGCGGCGCTGCTGGAGGCGTCAGGCCCGGAGACCTGACCGCCCGAGGCGTGACCCGGCGGCTCAGACCACCGGGTCGTCCGGCCCGTACGGGCGCAGCCGCAGCGTCCGGGCGTCCGCGTCGCGGATCTCCGCTGCGCGGGCGCACAGCTGCTCCAGGTCGTCGCGGCCGGCGTGCACGAACCGGCCGTGCAGGGCGTCGAAGCGGCCCCGGGCGGCGTCCACCGCGACGGCCACCATGTACGCGACCGAGCCCCAGTCCTTCTTGTCCTTGAACATCGGCATGGCCTCGGTCATGTCGGTGCGGACGGCGCCGGGGCTGATGTCGAGGACGACCACGCGGTGCTCGGCGAGCGAGTCGGCGATGTTGTCGGAGAGCTTGAGCAGGGCCGCCTTGGAGGTGGCGTAGGCGGTGTAGACGCCGTCGGGGCGCAGCGCGAAGCCCGAGTTCATGTTGATCACCCGGCCGCCGCCGCGTTCGACCATGCCGGGCAGGACGCTGCGCAGCAGGTTGAACGGGCCGCGCAGGTTGGTCTCCAGCACGTGCCACCACTGGTTGGGGTCGGCCTCCCAGAGCGGCACCTCGACGTGGTCGATCTCGCCGGCGTTGTTGACCAGCAGGTCGATCGGGCCGAGGTCGCGCTCGACGGTGCGCACCGCCTCCCGGACGTTGCCGGGCCGGGTGACGTCGGCGCTGACCGCCACCCCGCGGGAGCCGTGCTTGACGCACTCGCGGAGCGTCTCGGTGAGCGTGGCGTGGGTGCGCCCGACCAGGCCGACCATCATGCCCTCGGCGGCCAGGCCGATCGCGATCTCCCGGCCGATGCCGCGGCCCGCCCCGGTGACCAGGCCCACCTGGCCGGCGAGTGATCCCGTCCCCATTGCGTGCTCCCTCCTGCGGCTGCTCCGCATTCTGGTCCGGTCCGGCCGCGGCGCCGGGCCGCCCGGCCGGACCGGGGCCGGGGGTCATCCGAACGGCCCAGCGCCACCGTCCGGCGCCCGGGAGTAGTACGGTCGACCAGGACACGCGTGTGGGGCCCACCGAGCCCCGGCGCCGGGCCGCTGAACAGCACCTCGCCGGGCAACCCCCGGCACCACCGTGAAGGGCAACTGAGTGAGTGACATCGCGCGCGTCGGAGTGATCGGCTGCGGCCTCATGGGGTCGGGCATCGCCGAGGTCTTCGCCCGCTCCGGTCTGGACGTGCTCGTCTCCGAGGCGACCGGCGAGGCCCTGGAGCTCGGCCGTACCCGGCTGACCAACTCGCTGGAGACCGCGGTCAAGCGCGGCAAGCTGACCGAGGAGCAGCGGGACGAGGCGCTCGGCCGGCTCTCGTTCACCACCGACCTCGCCGACTTCGCCGACCGCGACCTGGTGGTCGAGGCGGTCGCGGAGCGCGAGGACATCAAGGTGCAGATCTTCGAGACGCTGGACCGGGTGGTCGAGCGCCGGGACGCGATCCTGGCCTCCAACACCTCGTCCATCCCGATCGTGAAGCTGGCCGCCGCCACCAGCCGCCCCGAGCAGGTCATCGGCCTGCACTTCTTCAACCCGGCGCCGGTGCAGAAGCTGGTCGAGGTCATCCCGACCCTGACCACCTCCGCCGAGACCACCGCGCGGGTGGAGGAGTTCACCGTGCAGGCGCTCGGCAAGGAGCCGATCCGCGCCCGCGACCGGGCCGGCTTCGTGGTGAACGCCCTGCTGGTGCCGTACCTGCTCTCGGCGGTCCGCATGTTCGAGTCGGGCGTGGCGACCGCGGCCGACATCGACAAGGGCATGGAGGCGGGCTGCGCCCACCCGATGGGCCCGCTGCGGCTGTGCGACCTGATCGGCCTGGACACCATCGTGTCGATCGCCGACTCGATGTACGACGAGTACAAGGAGCCGCTGTACGCGGCGCCGCCGCTGCTGTCCCGGATGGTCGACGCGGGCCTGCTGGGCCGCAAGTCCGGCCGCGGCTTCTACGACTACACCGCCTGATCCCGGCGGGCCCGCGGCGTCCCCGTCCGGGGCGGCCCCTCCGGGCGGGGCGTCGCACTCGCACCACCACCTCCAGCCACCCGAGCAGCTCACCACAGGGGTAGTCCAGTTGAACGGGATCAGCGTCGCGCGCGGGGTCCTCGTCACCGCCCGCCGCCAGCGGCTGCTGGCCGCCATCCGGGAGGAGGGCGGCCGCTGGGACTGGCGGCGGGCCGAGGCTCAGTACGACACCTCCCCGGAGCCGCACATCATCCGCCGCGACCTGATGGAGCTGTGCCGTTCCGGCGACCTCGTCCGGGTCGGGCTCGGCGAGTACGAGGCGGCACCCGCCGGGTGACCCCCGCCGACCGACGGGCCTGCGCCACTCCCGTGGCACAGCGCCGTCACAGCATGGTCACAGGCCTCGGCATACGGTGATCGTTCTGACACCGTGATGCCATGCGAACTCGAATGATCGTCACCACCCTCACCGCTGCTGCCGCCCTGTCCCTGTCCCTCACCGCGTGCGGCAGCGACGGCGGCGGCACCGCCGCGCCGGCGAAGTCCTCCGCCGCCGCCACCGCGGCGGCCCCGGCCGCCAGCACCC
>NZ_JBEYFP010000299.1:0-6945 GCF_040634455.1 Kitasatospora sp. NPDC007106 | reverse complement strand
GGCTGGACGACCGTGGTGTCGACCCGGCTGCCGCTCGACGAGGTGTCCGGGCAGGGCGGCGGCCACGGCGCCAAGGGCGGGCCGCAGGGCGCGCTCTTGCCGGTGCCGGCCTTGATCACGGTGTAGGCGATGACGCCCGCGGCGACACCGGCGGTGATGCTGTAGGTGAACGGCATCAGGACGCAGGTGAGGAAGGCCGGGATGGCGACCTCGCGGTCGGACCAGTCGATGTGCCGGGCCTGGCTCATCATCATCGAGCCGATGACGACCAGGGCCGCGGCGGCGACCTCGACCGGGACGATGCCGGCGATCGGCGAGAAGAACAGCATCGCGGCGAAGAACAGGCCGGTCACGGTGGAGGCGAGGCCCGTCCGGGCGCCGTCGCCGACGCCGGTGGCGGACTCCACGAAGACGGTCTGGCCGGAGGCGCCGACCACACCGCCGACCGCGCCGCCGGCACCGTCGATGAACAGCGCCTTGGACAGGCCGGGCATCCGGCCCTTCTTGTCGGCGAGCCCGGCCTCGGTGCCGACGCCGATGATGGTGGCCATCGCGTCGAAGAAGCCGGCCAGCACCAGGGTGAAGACGGCGACCGAGGCGCTGATCGCGCCCATGCCCTTGCCGGTGAAGGCGCCGAAGAGGTCGACGTGGCCGAACAGGCTGAAGTCCGGGGCGGCGACCGGGCTGCCGGGCCACACCGGGGCGGAGTTGGCCCAGGTCTTGGCGGGCAGGTCGGCGACCGCGTTGACGATCATGGCGAGGACGGTGCCGCCGGCGATGCCGATCAGGATGGCGCCGCGGACGTTGCGGGCCAGCAGCACGAAGATCGTCAGCAGGGTCAGCGCGAAGATCAGCACGGGCCAGCCGGCCAGCTCGCCGAAGGGGCCGAGCGAGAGCGGGGTGGGGCCGCCGGTGTGCACGAAGCCGGCCTTGTAGAGGCCGATGATGGCGACGAACAGGCCGATGCCGATGGTGATGGCGTGCTTGAGCGGCAGCGGAATGCCGTTCATGATCTTCTCGCGGAGTCCGGAGACCACCAGCAGGACGATCAGCAGGCCGTAGATCACGCACAGGCCGAAGGCCTGCGGCCAGGTGGTGTGCGGCACGACGAGTGCGGAGATGGCGCCGGAGACGCTGAGTCCGGCGGCGAGGGCCAGGGGCACGTTGCCGACCACGCCCATGAGGATCGTGGTCACCGCGGCGGCGAGCGCGGTCGCGGTCGTCAGTGCGGAGTGGTCGAGCTTGACGCCGTTGACGTCCGCCCCGCTCAGGATGATCGGGTTGAGCAGGACGATGTAGGCCATCGCCATGAAGGTGGTGACGCCGCCCCGGAGCTCGGTCGCGAGGGTGGAACCCCGCGCCGAGATCTTGAAGTACGCGTCCAGCGGGTTCTTCGGGGTGACGACCGGCGGCGTGAGGGCGTCGTCGGTGGCAGGTCTGTCTTCAGTGGTACCGGGCTCTGTGGGGATCCGGGTCATGTCCACTCCCAAGGTTCAAAGGGGGTTGGGGTGGGCGAGCCGACCTGAATGCCAGGCTGTGGGAGGTAGGCACAGGGGGACTGTTCGACTCACGGAGGTACGCGGGGGTCCGCGTACCGGATGGGGTGGTGCGTGCCGCTGCCGGGCCCCGGCGTGGGTGGGGAAGCGGGTGGAGCACATCCGGTGTGTGGAGTTGTGGTGCGCCCCCGGGGCGGCGGGGAAGACGTGTCGCCGCCCCGGGGAGGTCCTGCGCGGTGTGGCTAGAGCGTCCCGGTGAGGTGCTCCGGCCGGACCGGCACCCGGTTGAGGGCGAGGCCGGTGGCGTTGCGGATCGCCGCGACGATCGAGGGGGTGGCCGACACGGTGGGGGCCTCGCCGACGCCGCGCAGTCCGTACGGGGCGTGCGGGTCGGGGAGCTCCAGCATGTCCACCGGGATCGGCGGGGTGTCCAGGATGGTGGGGATCAGGTAGTCGGTGAAGGAGGCGTTGCGCACCTTGCCGTCCTTGACGACGATCTCCTCCATCACGGCGAGGCCGAGCGCCTGGGTGCAGCCGCCCTGGATCTGGCCGATCACCGAGAGCGGGTTCAGCGCCTTGCCGACGTCCTGGGCCGCGGTCAGCTCGACCACCTTGACCAGGCCGAGCTCCACGTCCACGTCGACCACCGCGCGGTTGGCGCAGAAGGTGTACTGGACGTGGCCGAAGCCCTGGCCGGTCTCCTTGTCGAACGGCACGGTCGGCCGGTGGTGGTGTTCGCGGGTCAGGTCGATCGCCTCGTCGCCGAGCAGGTCGACCATGGGGACGAGCACGCCGCCGGTCTCCGAGACGACCTTGCCGCCGACCAGGGTGATGTCCTTGTGCTCCCAGCCGTAGCGGCGCCGGCCCTTCTCGATCAGCGCCTGCTTGACCGCCTCGGCGGCCAGCTTCACCGCACCGCCGGTCATGTAGGTCTGGCGGGAGGCGGAGGTGGAGCCGGCCGAGCCGACCTCGGTGTTGGCCGGGTGGATGGTGACCTGCTCGACGCCGAGCTCGGTGCGGGCGATCTGGGCGTGCACGGTGACGCCGCCCTGGCCGACCTCGGCCATCGCGGTGTGCACCATGGCGACCGGCTCGCCGCCGATGACCTCCAGGCGGACCCGGGCGGTGGAGTAGTCGTCGAAGCCCTCGGAGAAGCCGACGTTCTTGATGCCGACCGAGTAGCCGATGCCGCGGACGATGCCCTCGCCGTGCGAGGTGTTGGACAGTGCACCGGGCAGGGTGCGCACGTCCAGGTTCTCCAGGTCCAGCGGCGGCGGCAGCGGCATGTCCTTGACCCGCTGCAGCAGCTCGGCGACGGGGGCGGGCGCGTCGATCTCCTGGCCGGTCGGCATGAAGTCGCCCTGGGTGACGGCGTTGATCTGGCGCAGCTCCACCGGGTCCATGCCCAGCTCGGCGGCCAGCTTGTCCATCTGCGACTCGTAGCCGAAGCAGGCCTGCACCGCGCCGAAGCCGCGCATCGCGCCGCAGCTCGGGTTGTTGGAGTAGAGGGCGATCGCCTCCATCCGCACGTTCGGGATGACGTACGGGCCGTGGCCGAGCGAGGCGGCGTTGCCGACCACCGCGGGGGAGGCCGAGGCGTACGCGCCGCCGTCCAGCACGATCCGGCAGTCGGCGAAGACCAGCTTGCCGTCCCGGGTGGCGCCGTGCTCGTAGGTCATCTTCGCCGGGTGGCGGTGCACGTGGCCGAAGAAGGACTCGTCGCGGGAGTACACGATCTTGACGGGCTTGCCGGTGTGCAGGGCCAGCAGGCAGGCGTGGATCTGCATCGACAGGTCCTCGCGGCCGCCGAAGGCACCGCCGACGCCGGCCAGCGTGAGCCGGACCTTCTCCTCCGGCAGGGCCAGCACCGGCGCCATCTGCTGGCGGTCCACGTGCAGCCACTGGGTGGCGATGTACAGGTCGACGCCGCCGTCCTCGGCGGGCACCGCGAGGCCGGACTCCGGGCCGAGGAAGGCCTGGTCCTGCATGCCGACCTCGTAGGTGCCCTTGACGATGACGTCCGCCATGGCGCGGATCTCGTCGGTCACGCCGCCGCCGGAGACCAGCTTCTGGCTGTGGCAGATGTTGCCGGAGCCGTGCGACTTGTACTCGTGCGGCTCGTGCACGTAGCCGTACGTCTCCGGGTCGAGGCACTGCTCCTCGGTGGTGATCGGGGTGAGCACCTCGTACTCGACCTTGATCTTCTTCACCGCGCGGCGGGCCGTCTCCGGGTGGTCCGCCGCGACCAGGGCGATCGCCTCGCCGTGGTAGCGGACCTTGTCGATGGCCAGCGCCGGCTGGTCCTGGATCTCCAGGCCGTAGTACTTGGAGCCGGGGATGTCGTCGTGGGTCAGCACCGCGTAGACGCCGGGCACCTTGAGCGCCTCGGAGACGTCCACCGAGAGGATGTTGGCGCGGGGGTGCGGCGAGCGCAGCGCCATGCCCCACAGCATGTCCTCGTGCCACATGTCCGAGGAGTAGGCGAACTCGCCCTTGACCTTCAGGGTGCCGTCCGGGCGCAGCGGGGAGCCGCCGATGCCGTCCTTGCTCGCCTGGTGGATGTTCTGCAGGTTCTTCTGGCCCTGGATGGTGCGGGTGCCGCTCATTCGGAGACCGCCTTCGCGCAGGTGCGGGCGGAGGCGAGCCGCACCGCGTCCATGATCTTCTCGTAGCCGGTGCAGCGGCACAGGTTGCCCGACAGCGCCTCGCGGATGTCGGTGTCGCTCGGCTGCGGGTCCTGGGCCAGCAGCGCGTCGGTCTGCACCAGCAGACCGGGGGTGCAGAAGCCGCACTGCACGGCGCCCGCGTCGACGAAGGCCTGCTGGACGAGGCCCAGCTCGCCGCCCTCCTCGGTCAGGCCCTCGACGGTGCGGACCTCGCGGTCCTGCACCTGGCCGGCCGCGACCAGACAGGAACAGACCGGCACGCCGTCCAGGTAGACGGTGCAGGAGCCGCACTCGCCCTGCTCGCAGGCGTTCTTCGAACCCGGCAGGCCGACCCGCTCGCGCAGCACGTACAGGAGGCTCTCGCCCTCCCAGACGTCGTCGGCCTCGACGGGCTTGCCGTTGGCGGTGAACGTGACCCTCATGCCGCGCTCCTGATCTGCTTGCTGTAGTCGTTCCAGGTCCAGGTCAGCGTGCGGCGGGCCATCACGGCCAGCGCGTGCTTCCGGTAGTCCGCGGTGCCGCGGACGTCGTCGATCGGGGACGCGGCGGCGCGGACCAGCTCGCCGAACCGCTGGATCACCTCGGCGCCCAGCAGGTCGCCCGACTCCCACAGGCCGCGCTCGGCGAGCACGCCCTGCAGGTACTCCTCGGCCTCCACCGCGCGGCGCGGGGTGGGGGCGGCCGAGCCGATGCCGCTGCCGACCGTGCGGCTCTTCGGGTGCAGCGCGAAACCGAACGCGCAGACCGCGATCACCATCGCGTTGCGGGTGCCGATCTTGGAGAACTGCTGAGGGCCGTCCGCCACCGGGATGTGCACGGCGCGGATCAGCTCGTCGGCCTCCAGGCTGTTGCGCTTGACGCCGGTGTAGAAGTCGTCGATCGGGATCAGCCGGGTGCCGCGCACCGAGGCCGCCTCCACGAGGACGTCCCGGCCGGCCGCCAGCAGTGCGGGGTGCGAGTCGCCGGCGGGCGAGGCGGCGCCGAGGTTGCCGCCCACGGAGCCCCGGTTGCGGATCTGCGGCGAGCCGACGGTGTGCGCCGCCAGCGCCAGGCCGGGCAGCGGTCCGGACAGCTCGTCGATGATCCGGCTGTACGGAACCGCGGCGCCCAGTCTCACGGTGTCGCCGTCGATCGACCAGGTGGCGAGGTCGCCGATGCGGTTCAGGTCGAGAATCGCGGATGGCCGGTGCACGTCGAAGTTCATCTCGACCATGACGTCCGTGCCCCCGGAGATGGGCAGCGCGGTCGGGTACTCAGCCTTCGCCGCGAGCGCCTCGTCCCACGTAGCGGGCCGAAGGAACTCCATGCGGGTGTCTCCTCAAGTCGTCGCCAACCGGACAGTGGGCACAGTGCCCCGAACTCGGTGTTCGGACCTTGCTACCGCTTCGTTGCCTCGGCGTTGAGCTCCGGTCACCGGGTTGTTCCGGTGGCGTGTGGCCAGTGAACCGCTGTGACGGGGCCCACTGGCAGTCACCGATGGCATGAAGCCCGCGCGCCGGTCCCGCCCGGCATCCTGTACGTTCCTCTAAGGCTGACAATTGCCCAGTCCAGCGGTTTCCCTACCGCCACCTACGACCGTAATCCGGCCGTGACGGAGAGGCGACGGGCCCGTGACCGGTCGGCCGCGCGGGACGTTCCGCCGAGGGCCGCGGACCTGGTGCACACTGTGAGGCCCCACATCCACCCGACCCCCACCCTCCAGCACGAAGGAGTCTGCGGATGCGTGTCCGCGACCTGCTCGCCCCCGGCGCCCCGCGGCTTCGGCTGCTCGCCGCCGAGGAAGAGCTCGACCGGCAGGTCAGCGGTGTGATGACCACCGACCTCCAGGACCCGGGCCGCTACCTGCACGGCGGCGAACTGGTGCTCACCGGCATGCTCTGGCGCACCGGCCCGGACGACTCCGAGCGGTTCGTCCGCACCATCGCGGCCGGCGGGGCGGTCGCCCTGGCCGCCGGCGAGGCCGAGGTCGGACCCGTCCCCGAGGACCTGGTCGAGGCCTGCCGCCGGCACCGGATGCCGCTGCTCGTGGTGCCCGACGACGTCGCCTTCGGCGCCGTCGCCGAGTACATCGGCCGCCAGGTCTCCGCCGACCGGGCCGCCGACCTCGCCGCCCTGGTCGACCGGCACCGGCTGCTGGTCTCCGCGGCCGGCGGCGGCGGCCTGGACGCCGTGCTCGACCTGCTCGGCGGCGACCTCGACCTGGACTGCTGGGTGATCGCCCCCACCGGCCGGGTGGTCGCCGGACCGGCCGACCGGCTCTCCGCCGAGGACCGCGACCAGCTCGTCCGCGCCCACCTCGCCGCCCAGCGCCAGCGCCGCCGCCCCCCGCACCGCGCCCGCCTCGCGGTCGGCGCCTACTCGTTGCTGCCCGCCCCCGCCGACCCCGGCGCCGAGGCCCCGCTCGCCGACTGGCTGCTCGTGGTCGCCGGCGACGTCACCGAGTGGACGGCCAAGCGCCAGCAGCTCGCCGAGAACCTCGCCCGGCTGGTCGCCGCCGAGCGCACCCGCCGCGACGAGGGCCGCCGGCTGCGCCGCCGGATCGCCGACGAGGTGCTCACCCTGCTCCGCCAGGACGCCGACCCGCTGGAGATCTCCCGCGCGCTGCAGGCCTCCGCCACGATGGCCGCCAAGTACGAGGGCGGCCGCCCCGAGACGGCCGACTCCTGGCTGATCCTCTCGGCCGAGGGCACCGGCCTGCCCGAGGGCACCGTCCGCGCCGTCCTGGAGGAGGCGCTCACCGACTCCACAGACCGGGCGCTGGTCGCCGGCGCCGGCAGCGGCGC